>NZ_WPCE01000182.1 GCF_009742825.1 Halorubrum sp. CBA1125 | reverse complement strand
GGCGCCTCGCGGCGCCGATCGGCTCGGCGGCGACTGGCGCTTTTCGCGGTCGGGTTCTGCGGCGCGTTCACGACGTTCTCCTCGTTCGCGGTCGAGACCGTCTCGACCGCGGCCGAGCGGCGACGCGCTCCGTCGCGGGGCGGTTCGCGGCCGCGAACCTGATCGCCGGACTGGTCGCGTTCTTCGTCGGGGCGACGGCGGTCGCGGCGGCGGTGTGACGGCGCGGTCGTCGGTCGCCGTCCCGGTCACGGTCCGCCGCGACGGCGTCGGACGGCGGCGATCGAACGACAGGTACAGGCCGCTTCGGCGCGTACCGCTGGCCGTGACCGACGACGACGAGTCGCTGCCGACGCCGAACGATCTCTCGATCCCGCAGCGGGCGTTCGTCGCGGCCGTCCAGAACCCGAGTCGGGGGATCCTCGTGGTCGGACTCCTCGCGCTCGGGTTCTCCTTCTACGTCGCCTTCTGGCTGGTTTACCCGCGGGTCGCCGCGTTCCTGTCCGCGGTCGCGCTGGTGATCGCCGGTATCGTCGCCCTCGTCTACGTCGTTTCGGACAGGCTCTCCGCGTGAGGTGACGCACCACCGGGAGCGACGGCGGTGGCGTTCACGGGTGGGGTTCGTAGACGCCCGCAGCGCTCGCCCGAACTCGTCTGCCAGCATCGCGACGGCGTCGCCGACCAGCACGTCGCGGTCGGCGAACGCCGCCTCGATCTGTGCGCCGAGGGCGACGTCGGTCGCCGCGTCGCTCTCGAGGTACTCCCGAACCGTCGTGAACTCGCGCTCCCGTTCGACGACGTATCGGTTCCCGTCGATGAACGGCCCGTACGTCTCCGGGTCGACGTCGTCGGCGTACGACTCGTAGAAGCGTTCCGCGTGTTTGCGGACGGCGACCGGCGGCCCTTCGTGGCGCTCGACGGCCGGGCGCGCGGCCACCTCCAGCTCGGCGTACAGCGCCGCTCGGGTCGTCCGGTCGGTCCCGACGGTTTCGTCTCGATCGCCCTCGCCGACCATCGCCCGGGCGCGGAGCACGTCGAAGCCGCGATCGTTCAGGCCGCCCACGATCCCGTCGAGCGAGCGCCGGAGCTGGGGCCACAGCTGGTCGTCGACGAGGTCGGGCGCGTCGAAGACGACCGCCACGGGGGTCGTCTCCCGCCGGTCGAGGTGGTCGCGGACACTCGACGCGTCGAGCGGCGCCGGACCCTCGGGGTCGAACAGCTCTTCGTTCGGGGCGGCGAGCAGCGCTCGGGCGTAGTGCTGGAACCGCGCGAGGTTCGACGCCGAGAGCACCGCGGCGACGTTCCGCGTCGGGTCCGTCGGGTCGACGACGACGAGCGGGTCCGCGAAGGTTCGCTCGGCGTGTCCCTCCGGGTCGAACTCCACGGGCGGGTGCCAGCTCCGCGCCGACTCCACGAGCGGGACGAACCCGTCGAACTCTAAGACGAGCAGTTCGGTCAGATACCCGGAGAAGCCCTCCGTCCGGAGGTCGCTGCCGTACGCGCCGACTCCCTTCAGGAAGGCCTTCGCGAGTACCACGTCGGACGCGAGGTCCTCGGTGAGCCGGGCGGAGAGGTACGCGTCGTGGAAGGGAGTTCGGTCGACCGCCGAGACCAGGTCGCCCGCCCGTTCGACGTCGTGACAGGGGACGAGGTCGACGTCGAACCCCTCGTAGGTCCCCTTCACGTACGGGTGTTCGGCGTACTCCTCGTGGCCGTCCGGGAGGACGGCGTGCCCGACCGCGAGCCCGTACTCCTCGAGCTCCTCCCGGGAGAGGTCCGCGTCGAACCGGACGAAGAGGTCGATGTCGCGGTCGCCGGAGACCCACGTTCCGCGCGCGGTCGATCCCACCTGCACCACGTCCGCTTCCACCGGGAGGTCGGCGACGGCCTCGCGGGCGCGACCACGGAGCTCCGTCGCGACCGCTCGCAGCCGCTCGCGCTCGGCCGGGTCGGGAGTCACGCGGTCGCGAACGCGCGACAGCACGGCCTCGAGATCGTCCATGGACGGATTTCTCCCGGTTCGGCCGAAAGCGTGTCGGTCGTCCGGGCCGGCTCGGCGCCCGTCACCGCCGCCGCGCTCGTCGCCGTCGGCGGTGACCCGCCGGCGTCGGGCGGAAACGAAAGCCCTATCAAAACGAGCCGAGTAGCCTGAATCGGGCCGAAGTAGCTCAGTTGGTAGAGCGCCTCGCTGTTAACGAGGCGGTCCCAGGTTCGAGTCCTGGCTTCGGCGCCTCTCCGTTTTCCCGTGCGTTCCACCCCTGTGACGACGTCCGTCTCTCGGTTCGTTTATCACCCCACCGCCCCTCCGATCGTCCAATGAGCGAGGCCGACGAGCAGGCGGCGGCGACGCCCACCGGCCGGGAGATCTGGATCGAGAAGTACCGGCCGCAGTCGCTCGACGACATCCACGGCCAGGAGGCGATCGTCGAGCGCCTCCAGAGCTACATCGACCAGGACGACGTGCCGCACCTTTTGTTTTCAGGACCTGCTGGTGTGGGAAAAACCACCGCGGCCACCGCCATCGCCCGCGAGGTCTACGGCGAGGAGAACTGGCGCGGCAACTTCCTCGAACTCAACGCCTCGGACCAGCGCGGCATCGACGTCGTCCGCGACCGGATCAAGGGGTTCGCGCGGTCGTCGTTCGGCGGCGACTTCCGGATCGTGTTTCTCGACGAGGCCGACTCGCTTTGCGTTCCACCTGGAACGGAGGTCGTCACCGGATACCCGTCAAACCCAGAGGTGAAACCGATCGAGGAGGTGAGTGTCGACGGCGAACCGATCCCGTCCGTCGATTTCGAGACAAACGAGATACAGTCCGACGAGGGGCATCTGGTGGACTCCGGTGTCGCGGACTTCTTCGAGATAGAGCTGGACGACGGTCGGACGATGCTCGCCAGTCCGACACACCCGTTCTTCGTTGTCGGTGACGATGATCGACTTGTTGAGAAGGAGCTACGAGAACTGTCTCCCGGTGACGAGGTCGCAGACTTCAGAGACGAGATCGGCGTGTCGCAGTGTGAGGTCTGTGGTGCCTGGACGGCGGGCCGGTTCTGCTCGATCGAATGTAAGAACGAGGGACACAGCCGGGAAATGCGCGGCGAGGGGAACCCGATGTACGGCGTGGAGTGGTCCGACGAGCGACGGGAGAAGATCGTCACCGCGCTCTCCGACGGACGGTTCGCCGGCGAGAACAATCCGAACTATGGCGGGGACTTCCATGGGATCCACGTCATGGAGATGGACGATGAGACAGTTGAACGGTTCCGCGAGACGATCAGCGAAATGCGGTCGGGTACGTCGTGGGAGGAGTGGGTCGTCGACGCAGATCCCGACGAGGTGAAAGCAGACATCGGTGCAGCCACAACTGAGTGGTGGGAGAGTCTGGACGACGAGGAGCGGGAAGCGGTCATCAAAAAGAGCGTCGAGAACTGCGACTATCCCGTCTGTGACATCAGCGGTGACAAAAACCCGATGCGTGACCCGGAGGTCGCGGCGAAAGTCTCAGAGGCGTTGCAGGGCCATGAGCCCACAGGCGGTAACATCAGACACAGTGACGATTTGGGACACCTCGTCCGATCCGATTGGGAATACGAGGTCGGTAAGAAGCTGCAAGACGAGGGAATTGAGTACGAGCCGGCGTTCGAGCTGTCTGACTCCGTGTATCACCCCGACTTCGTGGTGGATAAGACGGTAATCGAAGTCAAGGGGGTGGCCGCGCTTTGGGGACAGACCGAAAAGGTGGAAGAGTTCCTGGAGACCTACGGCGACGAATACACCTTCGTAGTCGTCGGTGACGGTGAGCTTCCCCACCACGCACACTACGAGAAAGACGAGTTCGAAGCCACTGCCGTCACAGATGGTGGTGTGAAGTCGGTTCAGACCGCCGAGATCAGCCGCATCGAGTACAGCCATCGCGGAAAGGCGTACAATATCAGCATGGAGGGAACGCCCAACTTCATGCTCGCAAATGGCGTGTTAACTCACAACACCGACGACGCTCAGTCAGCGCTTCGCCGGACGATGGAGCAGTTCTCCGACAACACCCGCTTCATCCTCTCGTGTAACTACTCCTCGAAGATCATCGACCCGATCCAGTCGCGGTGTGCCGTCTTCCGGTTCTCGCCGCTGTCGGACGAGGCGGTCGCCGGGCAGGTGCGCGAGATCGCCGCCGCAGAGGGGATCGAGGTGACCGACGCGGCCGTCGACGCCCTGGTCTACGCGGCCGACGGCGACATGCGCCGGGCGATCAACTCCCTGCAGGCGGCGGCGACGACGGGCGACGTCGTCGACGAGGAGGCGGTGTACGCGATCACCGCCACGGCCCGGCCCGAGGAGATCGAGTCGATGGTGACGGACGCGCTCGCGGGCGACTTCACGAAGGCGCGGGCGACGCTCGACACGCTGCTCACCGAGACGGGGATGGCCGGCGGCGACGTCATCGACCAGCTCCACCGCTCCGTCTGGGAGTTCGACCTGACAGAGCGAGAGGCGGTCCGGCTGATGGAGCGGATCGGCGACGTCGACTACCGGATCGCGGAGGGCGCGAACGAGCAGGTCCAGCTGGAGTCGCTGCTCGCGTCGCTGTCGCTCGAATCGGCGTAGTCGACCGCCGCCGTCGACCGCTGACCACGGTCCGATCGTCGACCGTCGACCTCCGACCGCGGTCCGACCGCCGACCGCGATGGATCTCTCCCGTCCCGCCGCCCGCGTCCCCTCGGTTTAAGCCCGGTCGCCACCGAGCGCGGGTATGCTCGTCGTCGTCGCCGACACGCACGCACGCGAGGAATCGAAGCTCCGCGGGCGGACCCTCGACGCGGTCCGCGAGGCGGAGACGGTGATCCACGCCGGCGACTTCTACCGCGAACCGGTGCTCGACGCCTTCGAGTCCACCGCCCGGTCTCTCCGTCCCGTGTACGGCAACAACGACGACGCCGCGATCCGCGACCGCGTGCCGGAGGTCCGCACGGTCGAGTACGCCGGGACCCGGTTCGCGGTCACGCACCGCCACCGGAGCGGCGACACGGGGCTCATGATGCTGGGGCGGGGCCGCGACGCGGACGTCGTGGTCTGCGGACACAGCCACCGACCCCGCTTCGACGACTCCGGCGACCTCCCGATACTGAACCCCGGGAGCCACGCGCAGCCGCGGGGGAACCGCCCGGCGCACGCGGAGCTGGAGCCGGCGAACGACGGCGACGACGGGTCTGCGGCGGCTGGCCTCGTCGGGCGGCTCGTCACCCCCGACGGCGACGTCTTCGAACGGTTCCAGATCTGAGCGACGTCGAAGCGTCACTGCTCGTGCTCTCCCCCGGCGGGCGGCGGGAGGGCGTACGGTGGTCGAACTCCTGAACGTGTGGCGGTCGAACTCGGCGGTCGACCGGTCTTCGGCGCCGGCGGACAGAAGAGCGGCCCGCCGGACGGGGGAACCGGCGGGCGACGCGACGCCCCGCGAGGCCGACCCGCACCGGCGGCGGACGCGATCGGCAGGGGGATGGCGATCGGCGACGACCGTGGGCAACAGGTCGGGGGCAGGCGCCGGGAGCGGTCGTCGACGAGCGTCCGCAGCGTGCGGGCCGGCGTTCGGGTGAGGGCCGAAGCGGGGGTCGCACTCACGACTTGTGGCGGTGAAATATTATAAGTAGCTTATGCACAAAGGCGTATTTTAGCTACTGTCCCCGCCACCTGCCTCGCGGTTCGCCGTTCGCACGCCGGCGG
>NZ_WPCE01000009.1 GCF_009742825.1 Halorubrum sp. CBA1125 | reverse complement strand
ACAGCTCGTTGAGCCGCTACCCCGCCCTCGAATACATCCTCGGCTAACCACGCCGAACTCTCTTCAGGAGTACAATAATGCCAAAATCCAATTCCAAGCACGCGGGATTCGTTCTCTGGGACTCATCGTCATCGGAGCACTGACGCTAGCCGTCATCATTGGAATGACTCTGACGCACGCTGCTGTTCCAGATACAGTGATGTGGGACTGGCATGACGGGATGTGGAATGATGGTCACATGGCCGGGTGGGGAATATGGAGCTGGGGGATGATGTTGATCGGTTTGCTGTGGATGGCACTTCTGATCGCCCTTCCCGTCTACATCGTCTACTGGCTGACAACGCGGTCGCCATCGGACGGCCCCACCGAGGATAGCGCACTCGCTGTCCTCCAGGAACGGTACGCTCGCGGCGAAATCGACGACGAGGAGTTCGAACGCCGGCGCGCCCGACTCACGCCTGACGGCGGCCGTTACTGACTGTTCTTCCCCTATTCGTCGACTTCCGTCTTCACGACGGTCGCTGGGCGGGTCGTCAATCGAAGGACGCGGTCGGTCACGCTTCCGAGCAAGGCCCGGTATTCTTCCGGCCGGTGTTTCGTTCCAAGTACAAGTAGATCCATATCTTCGGCATCAGCATACCGTACAATCGTCTCAGCCGGTCGGCCGTGCTCAATTGCTTTGACAACATTGACACCGACCTCCTTCGCTTTATATTGGATGTCTGCGATTGTTTCCGTTCCAAGTTCTTCGAGGCCATGTTCTGGGCCTTCGGCTTCATCAACGTACTCGTCACCGCTGTATGCTGTTACGACGTCCTCATCGACTACATACAGAACATGAAGATCGGCATTATTGGCCTCTGCTAGCGCGATAGCATGGGATTCAGCTTCCTCAGAAGCAACTGTCCCGTCAGTCGAGAGCAAAACCGTATCGTACATTTCTCTTTACTTATTGAGACTAGATTATAAAAGCCAGCGCTCTTGGATAGTGGCGTAGCTGGTAACACTTTTTGTAACTTCACAAAGTTTGGAGATTGTCGTCTCTCACGGTTGAAGAGTGGAGGATTTCTATGACGACCAGCTGATGCTAAGCTATTTCCTGTTATGAGTCGTACTGATTAGCATGGGTACCAGACCAACTGACCTCCGGATGGATATTGGTCGTATTGCTGATGAGTCGGTCGCCCGTGTCACGCCTGACGCCACGGTTGCCGAGATCGCTCACACGATGATCTCCCAATCGCGGTGTGCCAGGTACGTGGTCGTCGAAGAATCCGATCAGATCTCTGGTATCATCACCGATCGAGACCTGATTGCTAACCTGCTCACCGAGGAAAGCGAGTTAAGTGTGCTCACAGCCGAGACGAGTGGAGACGACGTACGAGCTGCTGACGTGATGACGCGTGACCCACTTACTGTGCCAGCAGATGCTGAGATTCCAAAAGTCCTGAGACAAATGAACGAAGCGGGTGCTCGACACGTCCCGGTTGTTGAAGACGGGAGCGTTATCGGGATGATCACTCTGGACGATTTAATTACGCATGTTGCTGGTGAGAGCGCACACGTTTCAGCTCAGATGGATAACGTAGCGGGCATCATCCGAACAGAGTCTACGCACGATTGAAACGCTAATTTGGACTCAAAGTTTTTCGTGTTGCTTGTGCTTCCAGAAATAGAGTCAGTTGAGAGAGATTATCGCATGAGGAGCCGTCTAAGGACGTAGTGGAGGATGCCGCCGTGTTCGATATAGGTCACGGCGGCCGGCGTGCCGACCTGTGCTGTGACCGGGAACTCGACAGTCGACCCGTCCGCGCGCTCGGCGATAACGGTCAGTTCGTCCATCACATCGAGCCCGTCATCGAGGCCGTGGATCGTGAAGATCTCAGACCCATCCAGACCGAGAGATTCCCACGAGTCGCCATCATCGAACTGCAGGGGGAGCACACCCATGCCGACGAGGTTGTCGCGGTAGATGCGCTCGTAACTCTCGGCGATGGTTGCGCGAACACCGAGTAGGTCCGTTCCTTTCGCCGCCCAGTCCCGGCTGGAGCCGGTACCGAACTCTTCGCCTGCCATCACGACGAGCGGGACTCCCTCCTCGCGGTAGCGCTGGCTGGCTTCGAACACGGTCGTCTGCTCGTCGGTTGGGTGGTGGATCGTATAGCCACCCTCGACATCGTCGAGCATCTCGTTCTCGATGCGGACATTGGCGAACGTTCCCCGCATCATCACCTCGTGGTTGCCCCGCGCGCGCCGTAGGTGTTGAACTCGTGCGGCTCAACGCCGTTATCGAGCAGCCACTGGCCGGCAGGGAGGTCAGATCCGAAGGGGCCAGCAGGGCTGATGTGGTCGGTCGTAACGGTATCGCCGAGTGTCAGCAGGCAGCGTGCATCCTCAATATCGGCGACGCCGGGTTTTTCGAGGGGGAAGTCCTGGAAGAACGGCGGCTCTCGGATGTATGTCGAGTTGTCGTCCCACTCGTAGACGTCACCTGTGGGCGCGTCGAGAGCAGCCCACCGCTCGTCACCCTCGAACACAGAGGCATACTTCTCCTCGAACATCTCAGGAGAGACGTTCTCGTGGATTGCTGCCTGCACGTCCGCTGCGTCGGGCCAGATGTCCGCCAGATACACCGATCCCCCCTCCTCGTCGGTGCCTAGCGGCTCGTTCTCGAGGTCGACGTCCATCCGCCCTGCGAGGCCGTAGGCGACGACGAGCGGCGGGCTCGCGAGGTAGTTCGCGCGGATCTTCGGGTGAATACGCGCCTCGAAGTTCCGATTTCCGGAGAGGACGCTCGTCGTCCAGAGGTCGTGGTCGTCGATCGCTTGCTCGATGGGATCGGGAAGTGGTCCGGCGTTCCCGATACAAGTGGTACAGCCGTAGCCGACGACCGCGTACCCGAGCTCTTCGAGATACGGAAGCAGGCCCGATTCCTCGAGGTACTGCGTGACGACGCGACTGCCGGGTGCGAGACTCGTCTTGACGTACGGCGGGACATCTAAACCTTTCTCGACGGCGTTCTGGGCAAGCAGACCAGCAGCGATCATCACCGACGGGTTCGAAGTGTTCGTACAGCTCGTGATGGCGCTGACGAGGACGTCTCCGTGTCCAATTTCCACTGTCTCACCGTCGAGGTCGACCTCAACGCGTTTGGTTAACGGGTGCAGTTCCGATTCGGGTTCGACCTGAACACCGCCGTCGGTCTCCGCACCAGCTGCATCACCTTCGCCGAGCCACCGCTGTAGGGCGTCTTCGTCGACATCATCGAGGTCGTCTTCGAACTCCCCGTGGAGAAGTCCCCGGAAGCTCTGTTTCACGTCCCCCATCGGAATCCGGTCCTGTGGCCGCTTATGTCCGGCGAGACTCGGCTCAACAGTCGAAAGATCGAACTCGACCACCTCGGTGTATTCCGGTTCCTGTTCTCCGAATAGCCCTTGCGCTTCGAGGTACTCGCGAACAAGGTCGATGTGGGCGGGGTCACGCCCGGTGAGTTCGAGATACTCGAGCGTCTGCTCGTCGACCGGGAACATACTGATCGTCGAGCCCTGTTCGGGCGCCATATTGGCGATCGTGGCCCGGTCGGGGACTGTGAGATTCTCCACACCAGGACCGAAGAATTCGACGAACCGGTCGACGACGCCGACCTCGCGGAGCCGTTCGGTGATGTGGAGCACGAGATCCGTCGCCGTCGCGCCCTCGGGTAATTCGCCTTCGAGGCGGACGCCGACGACCTCGGGAAGTTTCATCGTGACCGGCTGACCGAGCATTGCCGCTTCCGCTTCAATGCCGCCGACGCCCCAGCCGACCACACCGATGCCACCGATCATTGGGGTGTGGCTGTCCGTGCCGACGAGTGTGTCCGGCAGGAGCCATTTCTCACCGTCTCGCTCGCGGGCGTGGACGACCCGGCCCAGATGCTCGAGATTCACCTGGTGGACGATGCCGGTCCCCGGCGGGACGACGTTGAAGTTCTCGAAGGCGTTCTGCGCCCACTTGATCGCGCGATACCGTTCGGCGTTGCGCTCGTACTCCAGTTCGACGTTCTTCTCGTAGGCGTCCTCGGAGTCGAAGTAGTCGACTTGGACGCTGTGGTCGATTACGAGATCAATAGGGATCTCTGGTTCGACCAGGGTCGGGTCCCGATCTTTGCGGTCGACTTCGGATCGAAGGGCCGCCAGGTCGACAACTGCGGGCACGCCAGTGAGATCCTGTAGGACGACTCGTGATGGAGAGAACGGAACCTCTGCGTCCGGTACGTCTGGCTTCCAGCCAGCAGCATTCTTGACATCCGCTGCAGTAACAGTTTCGCCGTCGGCGTTCCGGAGCACCGACTCAAGCAGAATACGGATGCTCACAGGGAGCGTGTCGAGGTCACAGAGCCCCTGCTCTTCGAGTGCTCGAAGATCGGCCATCTTGTACGTCGTCCCGTCGACGTCGAGCTCGCGGACGGCATCGAACGGAAGTGTATCAGTCATAGTATCTACACCTGGGATTGGCAGTCGTATCAATCCCTCTCCGAATCCGATTCGACGAGAATCGGGATTTGTTACGCAGAGGCATCGTATCCAGCGTCTTCGACCACAGTCACAAGCTCATCCCGTTCAGCGGACCCCTCGACCGTCGCGGATTCTGAGTCACGATCCGCAGTAGCAGACGTAACCCCCTCAACTTCTTCGAGTGCCTCTTCGACGGTCTGCTCGCAATGTTCACAGGTCATTCCTTCGACGGTGATTGTCTGAGTCATATCCATTCGTAGATAGGGGCGAGTATTCTATGTGGTTTTCTGCTTAGAATCCAATGTTGTCGCAGCCCTGGATCACCGATTTCGAAGGTGTGTTGTGGGCAACAATAATGTATCCTGCGAGACGAAGCGGTCGTATGCGCAATTTGGATGAAACCGACTTAGAAATCCTCTCGTTACTCGCTGATGACGCCCGCCGCCCGTTCAGCGATATTGGCGAGGAGGTCGACTTGTCGGGGCCAGCCGTGTCTGACCGGGTAAAGCGATTACAGGAAGCTGGCATCATTAACAACTTCACGATTGACGTCAACCGGGCTCATCTCCGAGCTGGTGTACCGGTATTTATTCAGGCCGAAATCGGCTCAGCGTCGTTGGAGGCCGCCCGCGAGCGGGCTCGAGAGTCAGATGGCGTTGAACACGTCTTCACGACCTCCGAAGGAGATCTTTGGTTCTATGCCCGTGTTGAAGCCCAGAACGTACGTCAGTGGGTAGATGGACTCTTTAACGAGATCGATGTAGCAGATTACACCGTCACGCTAATTGACGAGCTTGAATGGACGCCGTCCGTTGATGGCGTCGAATTTGCACTCACCTGTGCTGAATGTAACAATACCGTTGATAATCAAGGTGAAACGACGAGAATCGACGGAGAGATCTATCACTTCTGTTGTCCGTCCTGTCTCACACGGTTCGACGATCGGTATCAGCGACTCGAAGAGGGAGCGTAACGCTGTCTTTGGAATCCAAATTTTCCTGCAGTCGAAACCCCGCCTCTCGAAGCAGTAAATCGCCTAAACCTAGACCCCGTATAGTAGAACAAGCATGACAAGCCAAACAATCCATCTTGATATCACGGGAATGTCCTGCGCCAACTGTTCGGCGACGATCCAGGACACTCTCGAATCGCTCGACGGGGTATCGGAGGCGGATGCGAACTTCGCCACCGACGAGGGTTCCGTCACCTACGACCCTGAAGAGGTATCGCTCAAAGAAATCTACGACGCGATCGACGAGGCCGGGTACGGCGCAGTCTCTGAG
The DNA here is from genome assembly GCF_009742825.1 of Halorubrum sp. CBA1125. GTDB lineage: Archaea > Halobacteriota > Halobacteria > Halobacteriales > Haloferacaceae > Halorubrum. The sequence goes on along the minus strand of NZ_WPCE01000009.1, from coordinate 26,881 downwards.
ACGGTAACGATTGCCATCTCCGATATGACCTGTGCCAACTGCGCCGAGACCAACCAAACCGCTCTTGAAAATATTCCGGGCGTCGTTAATGCGGAGGTCAATTACGCAACCGACGAAGCACAGGTCACCTACAATCCTGCGGAAGTATCTATTGGTGCGCTGTACGATGCTATCGAGGAGGCTGGCTACTCGCCCGTCCGCGAAGATGGTGCCGACGAAGAGTCGGGCCAGGACGCACGAGATGCCGCCCGTCAAGCCGAAACTCGGAAGCAACTCAGGTTGACCCTCTTTGGGGCAGTGTTATCGGCACCGTTGCTCTTCTTCCTCATCGACAATTATCTGCTCGGTGGCGCGATCGTCCCTGAAGCCGTCTTCGGTGTGGAACTTGGCTGGGTTGAGTTCCTCCTCGCCACGCCGGTACAGGCGATCCTCGGCTGGCCGTTCTATAAGAACTCGTACAAGGCGATCGTGAAGAACGGCCGCGCCAATATGGACGTGCTGATTGCGATCGGTTCAACAACGGCCTATCTATACTCTGTGGCAGTCCTTGCTGAACTCATTGCAGGTGGACTTTATTTCGACACGGCAGCCCTCATCCTCGTGTTCATCACGTTGGGTAACTATCTCGAAGCTCGGTCGAAGGGCCAAGCGGGTGAGGCCCTCCGAAAGCTCCTCGAAATGGAAGCCGAAACGGCGACCATTGTCCGCGAGGACGGCAGTGAAGAAGAAGTTCCGCTTGAAGAGGTCACAACTGGTGACCGGATGAAAATTCGTCCAGGTGAGAAGATTCCCACAGACGGTGTCGTTGTCGACGGTCAGTCTGCCGTCGACGAGTCAATGGTCACTGGCGAATCTGTGCCTGTCGAGAAAGAGGAGGGCGATGAGGTCGTCGGCTCGACGATTAACGAGAACGGCGTCCTTGTCGTGGAGGCGACGAAGGTTGGAGAAGACACGGCCCTCCAACAGATCGTCCAGACAGTCAAGGAGGCCCAGTCGCGCCAGCCCGACATCCAGAATCTCGCCGACCGCATCTCCGCGTACTTCGTGCCTGCGGTCATCGCGAACGCCCTTCTCTGGGGTGTCGTCTGGTTCCTGTTCCCCGAGGCTCTCGCTGGCTTCGTCGACTGGCTCCCGCTGTGGGGTCAGGTTGCTGGCGGCCCGGCCCCGGTCGGTGGGACCGTTTCAGTCTTCGAGTTCGCGATAATTGTCTTCGCGTCCTCGATCCTCATCGCCTGTCCCTGTGCGCTGGGGCTGGCGACGCCCGCAGCGACGATGGTCGGGACGACGATTGGTGCCCAGAACGGCGTCCTGTTCAAGGGCGGTGACATCCTCGAACGAGCGAAAGACGTCGATACAGTCGTCTTCGACAAGACGGGCACACTCACCGAAGGGGAAATGGAACTCACCGACGTGGTCGTCTTTGATAGCGATGGAAATGTGGTGACTGACGGTGGCGAGCCGACCCCAGATGGTGGACAGCTCAGCACCCGTGAGCGCCTCTCAGAGGATGATGTGCTTCGACTGGCGGCGATAGCTGAAAGCGGCAGCGAACACCCGCTCGCCCGTGCAATCGTCGAAGGGGCCGAAGAACGCGGCCTGGACGTGACTGAGCCTGACGACTTCGAGAACGTTCCGGGCCACGGGATCAAAGCAGTCATTGGTGACAGCGAGGTGCTGGTCGGCAACCGCAAGCTGCTGCGGGACAACGGGATCGACCCCTCTCCCGCTGAGGAGACGATGGAACGCCTCGAGAACGAGGGGAAGACGGCGATGCTGGTCGCCTACGAGGGGGAGCTCGTGGGTGTGGTCGCCGACGCCGACACAGTGAAGGAAAGCTCCAAGCAGGCTGTCACAGCACTCCAGGAGCGGGGAGTTGACGTGATGATGATTACGGGCGACAACGAGCGAACTGCCCGTGCGGTCGCTAAACAGGTGGGTATCGACCCGAAGAACGTCCGCGCAGGAGTCCTTCCTGAGGACAAGTCCAACGCGGTCGACAGTATTCAAGACGAGGGCCGGCAGGCGATGATGGTCGGTGACGGCGTCAACGACGCTCCGGCACTCGCGGTCGCACACGTCGGGACAGCAATCGGCTCCGGCACCGACGTCGCCATCGAAGCTGCAGACGTCACGCTGATGCGAGACGACCCGCTCGACGTGGTAAAGGCGATCCGAATCTCAGACGCGACACTCCAGAAGATCAAACAGAACCTCGTGTGGGCGCTCGGTTACAACACGGCGATGATTCCGTTAGCGTCGCTCGGCCTCCTCCAGCCCGTGCTCGCTGCAGCAGCAATGGCGTTCTCGTCGGTGTCGGTGCTGACGAACAGTCTCCTGTTCCGGCGGTACACCCCCGATCACGACTACAAGCTCTTCGGATTTCTTCGCTAACCGTCACCTCTAGATCAATGTCGAATATTTCCCGGCACACGGTTCGAAGGTACCTCGTCGAGACAGCCAGTAGCGAACCGACATACCTCCGGGCTCGCGAGATTGCCAGCGACCTCGACGGATCTCCCAAGGCAGTCGCGCAGTACCTCAGCCAGCTCCAGGACGAACTCACAATCGTTTCACTCGAACAGTGGGGGCGCTCGAAAAGCACGACGTGGCGATTGGAGGTGAACGGGTCGTGAGTACTGTCACCCGCCGCGTCGAGACTGTCCTTCCGGAGACCGGCTCACGCGAGTGGTGGGCGCTGTACCTGCTGGCCCCGCTCGTCCTTCTCGGTGGGGGCATCCTCGTGTTTCCGACGTTGGTCTACGACCGGTTCATCTGGCAGTATCTCTGGGGACCAGTCGTCGCCGATGCGGCCGGTCAGCCAGTCACGCACGAGGGGATTCGTGCTGTCCAGGGCTACAACGCGGTGAACACGGTAATCTACCTCGCGGCAGTCGTATACAGCCTCCCCGGACTACGTGCGTATCTCGACCAACTCGACGTCACGTTCGACGCACGACTGGCCTACGGGTTCGCTCCGATCATCATCGCAGGTGGGGCGATGCGCGCCCTCGAGGATCTCGGGCTGCTCGGGGACTACGCGGTGTGGTTCATCACGCCATCGATTTACATCGTCGTCACCGCTGTCACCATCCTCGCGCTCGGTGTCGGTGCACTCTTGCGTGACCAAAATATCGGATCTATCCCGCTAACAGTCGGGCTCGTCGGGTCGGTGTGGGCTGTCGGGGCCGTCTGGTGGGCTGTTTGGCACGGCCTCTCGACATCGACCCCACTCCGCCTATGGGTTCCTGTCGCGACGACGGGGATAGCGCTCGGCGTAACCGCACTCTACTACTGGGGCACGAGTTTCGCCAATATCACCCACCTTCGACACCCGCTAATTCTGCTGGCCGTTTTCGGCCAGTTGTGGGACGCTGCGCAGAATCTCATCGGTGTGACGTTCCTCGGCTACTCCCCAAAGCTGGTCGTGACGAATCTCGTGTACCAGGCGACTGGATTCTCCGGATCGACGTTCGTGCTGAAACTCGTCGTGACTGTCGGCATCGTGTGGTATCTCGCCGATGCGAAAGAGGAGATGAATCACACGTGGTGGTGGCTTATGACGTTCTTCATCGGAGCGATCGGACTCCCGATGGGCGTTCGTGGGTCACTTCGGATGCTGTTGGGAGCTTAACGATGGCCTCAAAGATTGGCAAAAACCGATGACTCGAACGTCCAAAATTGCGGTAATAGGTGGAGGGATGGCCGGGCTTGCAGCAGCTGCTGGATTCGACGACGCTGGATTCGTCGTCGAACTATATGAGCGGCAGTCCTACGATAGCAAAGGCGTTAATTGCGGAGAAGCGATGACAGCGGTATCGAAGATCCCACTCGAACCGACTGTAGAGAACGGCTTTCTCAACCCGCTGCCAGCGATGGAAGTGGAGGTGTATGACGGAATCGACGCCGATCGCCACCGCACTGGAGCCGGCACCTTTCCTGCTGCGGATACATATATAACGGACCGAAATGTCGTTGAGCAGTCCTGGGCAGAACAACTCTCAGAGAAGGGTGTTGACATCCACGAAAACCAGTCTATCACACGGACAGATTTCCACGAGTTCACCGATGAGTATGATCTCGTCGTTGATGCAACCGGTCAGCCATCACTCTCTAGTAAAGCGCTCGGAACAACCAACGAGTATTCAGGATATATGGTAGCGCTTAACAGTGATGTCGAAGGGGACTTCACCGAGTTGTACCCGAACAGCCGGATAATTCTGGAGAACTATACAGGGTACTCGTGGGCATTCCCGAAGACATCGCAACGAGCCAACGTTGGTATCGGCTGGACGGTCAGTGACCGGCCTAATGATTATATGAAGGCATTGAGGGAAGCCTGTGAGCGGAATGGGTGGCCAGTCCCGTCGCAGGAACGGACGAACGTCGCAATCATTCCCGAGGGACCAAGCCTTGATCCCGACAGAACCCATCTACCGGAGCATTCAGTCGTACGAGTGGGTGATGCTGCAGGTATAGCAAACCGACTCACCGGAAAGGGGATCTCACAGGCCGTTGAATCGGGATTCTTGGCCGCAGAGCTGGCTAACAGAAGCCAATTACACAATTATCCTGATAGATTATATCAGAGGATGAAAACGGAGTACATTTTCGCCACAGTTGTGAGATACTTTCTTGAAACTCGTAATCCCAAGGTTCTGGGAGCAGCAATTCGTGCCGCTGCCGGGATCGATATTGAAGACGTTGACCGGTCTCCGAGTGCAGTTCTACTGCGTCTCCTCCGCCACCCTGTTTTATTTGCCCGTATTTTCTCGAGACGACGAGTTTTAAACCGTGTCTATGGAGGAATGACTAACCAGTGGGAGTTAATTGATTGATATCCACTCGAGTTAAATTCTCAGAATCTGTTAGCTACTGAGAGGATCGGTAAGTACAAAGGATTAGATCAGTAGATGAATTCAGTCCCTCAAACAGAATTTTCCGAAATCCAGAAATCGGTGGGCTCAGCTTCATCGGTGCTCCTGCTTACATGCCCCAGCACACAATCAGTGCGTTGAGGGTGACCGAATTCCTTCTTGAGGATCATCCAACTCACCTCTGACACCCGCGTTCCTGCAATGAGCCCCGACTCTTAGAGATCACGAACCACCACCAATCTTTTTACCACTTCTGATAAACTCAGTCGTGAGGTGAAGTATGCCATGTCAACACAATCCATTCGAACGAGATTTCTCGGAACTGAGACGTCGTTCTCGGTCTCAGGAGCCTGGTTGTCGTATTGGATCCTGCTGCTTCGGCTGACCGCCGGGTGGTGGATGCTCCACGCCGGCCTTGACAAGATCTGGGCGTGGCCCTTCGACGCCAGCTGGTTCGTCGGCGGAGCCGCTCAGGGCACGATTCTCGCCCCCTTCGTCACGCCGTTCAGCGACGGCATCCTGTTGGCGTTCGTCAACGTGGCGGTACCGCTTGGGCAAACCGCCATCGGTTTCGGGCTGATACTCGGTGTCCTCACGAGGACCGCCGCCTTCTTTGGTGCCTTCATGATGCTGTTCTTCTACTTCATCAACGGCTACGGTGGCGGCTGGGCCAACGGTATGGTCACGGGTGAACTACTTGGGATCATGGTCTTCGGAACCATTGTGGCACTCGGAGCGGGCGGCGTCCTGGCAGTCGATAACCGCCTGCGTGAGATGGAACTGTTCGAGAACACGCGATTACGGAAACTCCTCGGGTGACTACCAATGAGTGACTTATCAACGGCAGACCAAATCGCCATGTACGTCGGCGGTGGCTTGGTTGTCTTGGGCGTCGTCGTGATCGGCCTGCTCGACATGCTACTGGGAGCCGGGCACCCAGTCGATAGCGAGGGAGCAATCGAACACGCTGCAGTGGTCCCCATCGACATTAGGGCGGGCATCATCCTGCTCGGCTTGGTGATTTGGGGACTCGTCGCCGTTTACAAGTTTGCCGCAGGGTCGGCACCGTCGGGATCGACTACGGGCCAAACCCCATCCGGCATGGACGACTAGTTCAACAACTCAGTCCGTGGAGCCATTTGCCAGTTAACTTTTCGCGTTGCTCGCACTAACGTCCATCTGATGCACCTAAACGTGAAGACAAACACGATTTTCAGGAGTAGCCTTATCGTTTCTTGGTTTTCCTTCTGGTCAGTACGCGCGCTTTATTCAGCAGAACGAACTTAACACTCTTTGGTTTGGTAGAAGAAACTGAAATAAATACGCAATAGAAATTTCTGGATTTAAGACTGAAATTAGTATATTGAAAATAATATTTCAATATAGCCCTGACTTCCGATTCTGGTTTGTCTTTCGAAGAAAGGTGTACGGGTGTTTTTTCAATTCAGCTGTCCTTCGGTTAACCGTTAGAACGGGGTAATCTGCTTCCTCGATCACTTGAGCTGCGACGCTTCCCTGTAATAGCCGACGAATGCCAGTCAATCCTCGTGTCCCCATTGTAACAAGGTCGATGTCAGTCACCTCAGTGTATTTGAGAATCTCCTGCTGAGGTTGACCAAAGCTCAACGTAGTTCGGACAGGAACGTCCAAGGTCGCTGCCTTCTCCGTAATGTCCTCCAAGAGCCGAGTTCCCCGCTGTTCCCAAGAGTCAGTGACCTCTTCCCACGTGAATCCAGGCCGACTCGAATAGGACTGTTCGGAAATGACAAAAAGTCCATGTAGGGTTGCATCATACCGTTTAGCAATTTGTAGCCCATGTTTGAAGGCCACAGATGCCTCGTCGTATCCATCCGTAGGCACGAGAATATCTGTGAACTGACTAGTAGATAACTCTCCTACCGGATCAGAGGGATCCATATCAGGTATCGTCAAGACAGGAAGAGAGATATTTTGAATGATGTGGCTGGAGACGTCTCTCCGGAGAATTCGTGCTAATCTAGTCTGTGTAGGTTTCTGGTGGACAAGCAAATCGATATCATTCTCCTCAGCGTATTCCCGAATAACACCTGAAGAGTGCCCACTATCCACTGCTGGTATCACATTGAGTCCGAGCGAGTGGGCCTGATCCACCACGGGTTCAATTACCGCTGCTGCGTCCCATTCCTCTTGTTTAGTGACTTGGTCGGATTCCACCTCCGTGCGTTCCTCATCTTGAATAGATAATACGTGGAGAGCCGCATCATACGTTTCTGCAAGTGATAGACCATATTGGACCACTGAGTCCCTTATATCAGCTCCGTAGAGTGGAATGAGAATCTGGTTGTACAGGTTGATGTCCGCACCTTCTCGAACTTCTAGATGGCTGGGGGAGTTCATACATATCTATACGTAACGACGATTTACCGTGCTTTCTGTTAAGAATCGAAACCGGGAGAACAGTCTCTGGGGTGGTGACTTGAGGCTTTTATCGCAAGTAACTCGCTATAGCACGCCTATTTCGAAAAGAGTGGAGACGTCGTTTGGAGTCGCATCAGTTCGACGAGAGCGTATTTCCCACAGTTTCGAGGAGTGAAGTGTCGAAGTCGGTGCGACGAGTCATGCTCTGGGTCATGTTGGGCGCAATTTAAGGCCGATATGCTCGTTGACGGAAAACCGTCACGGCAGCACCCTCGACCGATGAGGGTCGCCACATGGAGACGAATACGGGACTCTGACCTTTGGGGTTTCCTACTCAGAACTGAAAGTCGCCTTCCCCGTCGTGCTTGAATCCGTTCTCAATACACAGGAAAGGTCGACGTACAATTGAATACCCCCGAACCAAGTGACGAACATATGGAACGGACCGTAACTCGTCGCGGACTACTACGGGTCGGTGCGACGACAGTCACACTCGGAATTGCCGGCTGTTTAGGATCATCGAGTGAGGACGAGTGGGACATCGAGGGGACGCTGGCAGTGACGAACGCTCAGCAATACAGTTCACCTGGCTGTAGCTGTTGTGGACGATATGCGTCGTATCTTCGGGACCATCTCGACACGACGCTCGGGGAAACCGAAACCGAGGACGTGGCGGATCTCAAGCGCCAACACGGTATCCCATCGGATTTACAGAGCTGTCACACACTCGTCCTCGACGAGTACGTCGTCGAAGGACACGTCCCTGTCGAGATTATCGCGACGATGCTCGATGAAGAGCCGGCAATCGACGGCATCGCGTTGCCCGGGATGCCGGCCGGTTCACCGGGGATGGGCGGGACGAAGTCCGACACATTCACCGTCTACAAACTCGGCGGCGGAAAGACAGGTAACGTGTACACCGAGATCTGAACAGAGAACACCTGGTCAAGATACTTTGGGACGGCAGTCGACAGCCTGAACGATGATTCGACGACTCCTCCATGGCCTCGGGTATGTGCTCGCGTACGTACTTTTCCTTGGCGCGAATACGCCGGACTCGGTCGTCACCCGTCTTCGCATCGCGTATCGTCTTGTCGGTGTCCGGATCGTCGAGACGCCACAGATCGATTCGGTCGAACGGACGATCTTCCTGTGTCCGTACCGAAATCTGGGCGCCACTTGGTTCGGGGAGAAGTGGATCTGTCACGACATCCTAGACCGCGTGGACGACGGCTACGTGACGTATCTCCGGCGGCACAAGGGAATCGACTACCAGCGTCCTCGCGGGTGTGCCGACCTCGCGTACTGCGACGAATCCGAGTACTGCTATTCGGAGGTTTCCGAACTCGAGTAGGTGACCGATGGATCAAAGTACTCTACGCAACCGGATCACCGACCAGTTCTCCTACCGCGGCGAGCGAGCCGATATCTGGCGGGCGTTCGACCTCCTGTTCGATACTGACGAGTTCCTCAATCTCGGCTACTCGGAGTGGTACCAGCCACATATAGCCGGTTCGAGTCAACGTCGCCTCGTCACGGAAGTCGGCTCGAGGGTCGCGTCGCATCTACCCACAACCGACGGAGTGCGCCTCCTCGATGTCGGCTGCGGTCGGGGGGGTCCAGCCCTCCACCTCGCCTATCAGTTCGGCTTCAACGTCACTGGTGTCGACCTCGTTCCGTACAACATCCAGATGGCAACCGAGAACGCACGGGGTAAGCACCTCGATTCCGAGTTCATCATCGGTGACGCGACACAACTCCCGTTTACCAGGGACTCGTTTACCGCGTGTACAGCCATCGACGCGCTCGTATACCTCCCCGAGCGGAATCGCGTTTTCGCTACAGTCGCAGATACCCTCGAACCCGAGGCGGTTCTCGTAGTCTCCGATCTCGTGATGCAGTCAGACGTGACTGAAACGGAACGGAGATTGGTCGATTCATTTGCGGATGCGTGGGATATGCCGTCCTTGGGTACTGTTGAAGGATACAAAGCTGCTCTCGACGAGACAAGCTTTGAGCTCAAAGCGGTCGAAGATATCACGAAACACAGCGTCGGACGCTTCCGAAAGTGGACGACGCTGTACCTCCAGCTACTCACGAGCCCGCTCCGGGCTCTCATTGAACGACTGTTAGGAGCGTATGATCTCGATCCCCTAGCGATTACTGAGCAGGTACGGAAGGCTCACCACGCGCTGCCGTTCCTGCGACACGTTATCTTCGTTGCGGAACTAGAGACTACTTGACTGCTACTTGCACGGCGCAAGAAAGAATCGGATCGTCACGTCGACGCTTGAGCATCCACGAATTTGGATGGACCTGTGGGGTCTTCACTCCTCGTGATTGTCGTGTGGTGGATCGTGACCCATAGGTTTAGAATTGGTTCAGACTCCAGTATTTATATAGGACACAGATAGGAATCCGTTGGTATACTCGAACGATAGTTCGGGATTGTGAGGTACTAACCGTTGATTGTGGAGTCAGAAAAGCCAAACCGTGCAGCACGGCTCAAATCGCTATGTATCCCGACTTTGGATTGCTAAGAACAAATTGCTTGGTTCAGGCCCTCGTACCATTGATGTGGGGTGAAACCGAATGGCAACTGATCCAGTCTGTGGAATGGACGTCGATGAAAGTGATCCGGCGGCCACAACTGAGTACGACGGTCAGACGTACTACTTCTGTGCCGAGGGCTGCAAGGAGACGTTCACCTCGACACCGGAGGATTACGTCTAACCGTCACACCCCACACCTGCGTCGTAGCTCCCCCACACCCACCCCCATTCACCCGATCCCCTCACCCCCATTCCGCCTTTCGATGACCCAACCAGAACTTGACGACACGGATCGCGAAATCCTCCGTCTTTTAGCGGAGAACGCGAGACGACCCTACAGCACTATTGCTGAGGCTGTAAATCTTTCACCCCCGTCCGTTTCAGCACGCGTCCGTCAGTTGGAGCAAGATGATGTCATTCGTCGATTCACCGTTGATCTCGACCTCACACAGTACGAAAACCGGATACACGTCATGGTACGCCTCCAGCCTGAGCTCGGAAAGACAGATTCACTTCGAGAATCGATCCTCAAGGCCCCATACGTAGAACACGTATTCACAACTGCTGAGGGCGAGATCGTGGTTGTTGCGACACCGCCGCGGACTACGGTCGGAAACTGGGTGCAGCACAGTCTACCACTGAGTGACGTGCGACGATACGACGTGCAACTGCTGTCAAGCGCCACCCGTTCAGCCTATGCCAACGGTACTGAATCCGTACTTACGTGCGCACACTGTGGAACCACTATCAGCGAAGACGGAATAGCTACCCGCGTTGGTGGATCACTCCAGCAGTTCTGTTGCAAAGACTGCGAGACCGCGTTCAAAGGAGAGCACGAGAATCCTCAAGAAAAGTAGAACTACAGATCAATGCCTGTTGACCCCGTCTGTGGGATGGAAGTCTCACAAGAAACTGCCGACCCGACTATCGAACACGACGACAAAGTGTATCACTTCTGCTCGGAAGACTGTCGAGCAGTGTTCGAGGAAGTACCTGAGAAGTATACCGAAACGCCACATCCGCATCTCGTTGAATCGGGAGGAATGACGCTCCCCCGAGTGCCATACGGTCGAGCCACTGGAGAGTTCGATCTCTCGATAACCGACCCATCTTCACTTAGCACGGGAGATAGTGTTCGCTTCTCGAAGACGATCACAGACGAGGATGTTAGGAAATTTGCAGAGGCGACCGGAGATACAAACGCGGTCCATCTCAACGAGGCATTCGCTGAAAAGACCCGGTTTGGCCACCGCATCGCTCATGGAACGCTCGTCTCGGGAATGATAAGTGCTGCACTCGCGTGCTTTCCCGGAGTCACGATCTATATTTCCCAGAATTTGGAATTCCGCCGACCAGTCAGCATTGATGACACCCTGACGGCCCGATGTGAGATCACCGACGTTCTCGATAACGACCGATACGAACTCACAACACAGATCGAAGATGATAGTGGAAGCCTCGTTCTCGATGGGGCAGCCACCGTTCTGATCGATCCCCTACCGGACTGAATCCGGCAGGGCTGTCGTGTTGACCACGACGAGATTCCCGAGACCGTCGTATGACATCTGTTGTAGACCAACTCGGAGGCCCATCTAATCAGAAGGGGTATTCGATTCGATAAGTCCGAAAACTCGGCCATCACAGAATAGTGCGGAGGAAATACTACTATTCAGGGTCGCGTTGACAGTGTCGTTTTGGATTTGAAAGAGTAATCGGAGTGAATTAGGAGCGTGTACATGTAGCTGACAATGGGATCATCCACAACTACTACGCCAGAAGGGAACAGTAGTGAGGTACTCGTTCGTGCTGAGGGAGTCGAAAAAACGTACGGGTCAAGACTCCCATTCACACGATCTGTGACCGTCTTGACCGGTGCCGATCTCGAAATTCGGACGGGGGAAATCGTCGGGATCGTCGGCGCGAACGGGTCGGGCAAATCCACGCTCATGAACATCCTCGTCGGTGTCCTCGAACAGGATTCCGGAACAGTCGAACGGACGGGAACCGTTGGCTGGTGTCCACAGGAACCACTGCTTTACGACCGCTTGACGGTCGGAGAGACGTTCCGACTGTTCGGTTCCGGATACGGAATGACCGCCGAAGAAATCGACGAGGCCAAACACCGCTTGGCGTCGAAACTCGATTTCGAGCAGTACCTTGACTACCGAATCGACCAACTCAGTGGTGGAAACCGGCAGAAAATCAATCTCAGTATCGCCCTGATGCACGATCCGGACGTCCTCATGCTGGACGAGCCCTACACTGGATTCGACTGGGAAACGTATCTCACGTTCTGGGATCTCGCTGAGGAACTCGCTGCCGACGGAACAGCTGTCACGATGATTTCACACCTGATCGAAGAGCAAAGTCGTCTCGACCGCATCTATGAGGTTCGTGACGGACAGGTCTACGACGTGACTGACCAGGAAGGCGAGACTGATGCAACGGCCAGTGAACGGGGGGAAGAGACCGATGAATAGGGTTTGGACGGGGATTCGGGCGAACGTCTCCACCTTCCTCAGAACCCCCCTGAATGTTGTCCTAGCACTTCTCCTTCCGATTGTCGTTATCGAAGGCTGGGGACAAGCAATGGCTGGGTTACCAAGTATGCCGACGGTCGAGGCGATTCCGATCGAGCTAGGTCGCCTTCTCGGAGCGATATTCGGGGTCGCCATCATTGCCGGCCTGATGGGACTCGCGCAGATGATTAGTGCGCGTGCAGCCGATCGGCGACTCGTTCAGACAGGCTATCCACCCCGAACACTGCTTGCGACTCGATTAGCGGCGCTCGGAGGAGTGACCGTTGTCGTGGCTGCCGTGAACTACGGCGTTCTCTGGCTGACGATTTCACCGGAAGCCCCTGTCCTGACGTTCGTATTCCTCGTCCTCGCCGGCCTCGTCTATGCGTTTCTTGGCGCACTCGTCGGGGCGCTCCTTCCGCGACTGTTCGAAGGCTCGCTCGTCGTGGTGTTCCTCGCGATGATGGACGCGTTCCTCAGTGGCGACAGCCCGCTGGCTGCTGACATTCCTGAGTTCGTGGAATACTTTCCGCTCTATCATCCGAAGGAACTCCTTCAGGAGGCGATGTTCCAAGGTACATATACGACGGGCGACCTCGGCTTCGTTGCCGGATACCTGCTCGTCTTGCTCGTGCTCGTCACCGTAGTGTTCGGAGTGACGATGCGCACCAGTGGTGGGTGGTCCGCATGAACCGTACGACAACGGCGTTCTCGATCGGCATCAAAGAACAGGCGCGTAACTACGTCCTCGTCGCTCTACTGGTCGTCCTACCGGTCTCGTTCATCACGTTGGCGTTCGCAGTCACCCAGGACGTCGAGATGCCGGTTCGGACGCTCGTCGACGGTGAGACGGCGACGGTCATGCGGGGGATGCCTGAGGTCCACGGCGTGATCATGACGCCGATTACGAGTGCTCTCATCGCCGGACTCGCCGGGTTGTTCCTGATGCGAGAAGCCAAAGACACGGACGGTCGTCTGGCAGTCGCTGGCTATCGTGCATGGCAGGTAATCGCTGCCCGGTTTGGGGTTCTCGCAGCAATTACTCTCATCGTCACCGGTGTCTCAGTTGGTGTGATGCTCGTCGATTTCCAGCCCGAGTATCTCTGGTGGTTCGTCGCAGCGATGCTCGTCGTCTCGGTCACGTATGGTCTCATCGGGATGCTCGTCGGGGCCGTCTTCAACCGCCTAGCCGGGATGTGGCTGATGCTGATTCTCCCGATGCTCGATATCGGACTGTTTCAGGATCCGCTGTTTATTCAATCTGAACCTGATTGGTGGATGAAACTCTTTCCGGGCTATTGGCCAGTCCGTGTAATGGTCGATACCGGACTCACAACCGACGTAGATACGGCTCTCTCGTTGGTGTGGGCTACTGGATATCTTCTCCTCGTAGCCGTGCTCGCAATTGGTGTTTACTACCGAGCCACACAGGCGAGTTGATCACAAGAGAAATCAGTCATAAATGGAACAAAACAGGTCACGGGATCGTTCTGAAATCAAAGGTATCGGTGAGGGCGGTATTCTCTAATCCCCGAATCACTTGACCCCGGTGAGTTCACCCTCTCACGGTGGCAATCAGTTGGAGATGTCCTCATCAGTAGCATCTAATCGCTCACGGCGACGTCTATACTCCTCCTCGTCAATTTCGCCCCTGGCATAGCGGTTCTGGAGCGTTTTTTCTGGCTGAGTCGTCGGTAGTCGATTGAGGAGATTTTTGGTTTCCAAGCCAGTAGAGCCCGCCACCGAGAACGCCCAGCATTCCGAGTACGCCACCAACAGCTGGTAGCCCTCCAACTCCACCTCCGTTGCGGCCACTCATCATTCCAGAACCACCTCGTCCCATCATTCCACCACCAGTATTCCCGCTTCCATCGCTGCTTGAGCCGTAGGCGACTGTACCCTGGTCAACAATCGCCTCACTCGATGGGACCTCTCCATCCGGGATTGAATCCTCCTCTGCCGGTCCGCCAGGACTGCCAACTACGATCCGTCCGACCATCCCAATCGACTTGTGCGGGATGCAGTAGTAATCATACGTCCCTGGCGTTTCGAACGTATATTCGAAGCTCCCGTCTGAGATCGTCCCACTATCGAAGGCGGAAGCGCCCTCCGGAATACGATCTGCGTACGCCGTAGCGGAATGTGCCCCCGCTGCGAGTTCAAATTGAACGGTTGTCCCGGGATCAACACGTAGGCCGATTGGGTCGAAGTAATTGTTTCCCATCTCCACGATGGGCGTCTCCTGTGCGTTCGCTGACTGAGCAAAGCCGGTGCTGGCGACTGCGCTGGCACCGACAATGCCTAAGAATTGACGTCGGCTGTGATGTGTCATGTTGTCTGGATCATTCTTCGGTGGGTAGCTACGCGCGATACTGGTGCGAAGACTTCGGACGTGACTCACTCCGAACTTGTCGTTTGTTCCCATTACTACTCATAACCATATGCTGAATCGAGCACACCATTTCGATGTAACGGAACGATGCTGCCGAACGGTTGGTTTCGATACCCTCGAGTCGATCCGCAGGTGTTCAAACGGGTGAAACGCGGTTTGGGTAGTGGTCACTCTGATTGTTCGAGCTTTTCTCGTCGGGCTTCGAACTCTTCGTCCGTGAGATCGCCACGAGCGTACGCCAGACGTAACTCTTCCATCGCGGGATTATGAGACGTCTGTGTCTCGCTCATCCGCCGGAAGATGAGATATCCACCGCCCAGAAGCGCAAGGAGGAAGATGACCGGGACGAGCATCCCGATGAGGGGCCACCAACCACCTGTGGTACCGTACTGGCCCATCATTCCTCCGTATCCCATCATCCCACCGAACCCCATACCCATTGTGAGCAAGGGAAGGAGGATGAACGCTCCGAGGACGATGAGCAGTATCGTCGTCGTATCCAGTTGATCCGATGATGCCATCAGAGATCAGGCCTCCGATGCGGATCCGAACTCGTCAGTTACGGCTGCCAGTACGCGGTCGAATCGTTCGCTGACCTCGGTCGCGACGGAGTCAAGCGCGTCGTTATCAGCGATCCCGACTAACTGTTCCGGGTCGACCGCACTCACCACGATGACGCCGCCATCGTTCTCGTAGACGATGACGTTACAGGGCAAGAGCGCACCGAGTTCAGTTTCTACACTCAACCCTTCGTATGCCAGCGGAGGATTGCACGCACCGAGGATGCGATACTGGCGGAACTCCTCACCGAGTTTCTCCTTGAGCGTCGCCTGAATGTCGATGTCACAGAGAACACCGAATCCCTCGTCTTTGAGCGCGGCATTCGTTGCGTCGACGACATCGTCGAACTCTCCATCAATCTTGGTTTGTATTGTGTAACTCATGTAATACTGTATTCTGTTTACGCACTTAAGCGTTCGGTCCCGTCGCCCCAACTGGCAGACGAGAATTTTTTCTCGACGATGCTCCTTCTATTTCGGTCATGGGCACTACTCGAGTTGCTTTCGTCGACGTTCGAACTCTTCATCGGAGAGTTCACCGCGAGCGTAACGCTCACGAAGAACCGAAAGCGGCCGACTATCACTCCTCTCAGAATCTCTGTTGAGGAGTGAGTAGACGAGATAGAGCGGGACGACGATTAGGAGCCCCATCCAAAGGAAGCTCCAGAGGCCCATTCCACCGCTGAAGACCCCCCAACCGCCGCTACCCATCATACCGCCGCCGTAGCCTCCACCACCGTGAGCCGCTGCGGTGCCCGTTGCTACAATCAACAGCGGAACCGCTAGTATTGCGATTCGACGAGTCGTCCGCCCGAGAGTGTTGGTGTAGTGTGTCATTGTGATCGTTGAGTCAGTAAGTCGAATATCTATCGTGTCAGACGAGGATCCGAACAGGGATCGTTAGCAGCCGTACCCCTGTCCGTTCATCCCCGTCGCGGTGTGATTGTCGTCCGCCATATCTTGGGCCATCTCGTCGACGGTCACGCCCATGTGCGCTTCCATCTCGTCAACGGCATTCGGGCCCATGTAGTCGGTCATGTGACCTTCCATCCAGGCCGCCCAGTCTGCTGCACTACCATCGGCTGGCGTCCCTTCAGCTGCCGTCTCGTTCCCCTGGATCGGTTCGTCACCGTGTGCGCTAACTACCGGGGCGGCAAACGCGAGTCCGACAATCGCGAGCACCACGAGCAGCCATCGTCCGAGGTTTCGGTTGGTCATTGTTTTTCGCCTCAAGTAGTCATACGGTGGGTTCGGAGTTATCTTCGTGGGAGTGAACTCAAACAGGAGAGCGTTCAAGAACGTCTATAACGCCATCTAAACGTTTTCTACTGACGGGATCGTTCATACCTGCCGAATTCGAAAGGATCAGAGGAATGGTGAGAGCAAAGGGGATCCGTCGAGACTGTTCACCTCATTGCGGCGATCCAGACAATAACCACGGTTCAGGCGGCGAGGGAGGCTCGGGTATTGCTGACCACGAACGAGATGGATCAGTTCCCTCGGAACTGGTGATACTGCCTCGTGAGTGCCTGACGATGGTAGAGGATTCCAATTGTCATGAGGAACAGAACGGTCGCAATTTCGTAGCCATACGCACCAAGCAATAACATCGTTGAAGAACCACTCAGTCCGCCTGCAAGTAGTACGGCAAACAACGGGCTAACGCAGGCAGGGCACGCCACAATCCCGACTATTCCTCCGACTGCCGACTGCGAGAAATCAAGCAATGCATCATAGACGAGATACGCCAGCGCGAACAGGCCAACCGCTTGGTAAGGAATGAGCGAGACCGTGATCAGGTCACCTGTATAGACGAAGACCGGACTCCATCCCAAAGATCGACCCCACGTTATTCCGAAGCCGCTTGGTCCAGTGAGCTGCCCGAAATGAGAGGTGCTCGGTCCAAGTAATCCTGAAAAATAAAACATCACGATGAGATATAGAGCAACGACAAGTGCGGCACCAATACGATACACTCGACGTTTCGTTACAGGTCGAGTGTGCCAGATCACCCAGACTGAGGCGGTGAACCAAATAAATGGAAGGACGAAATGGGTCCACCGGCTCCCCATATCTCCTGTGAAATATGCGTACACCAACCCGGCGATCAACTGTGCGGCGAGGAGGAGATTGAGCCACGTGCTTGACTTGAGAACCCGGCTAATGCGATCAGTTTCGAGTGTTGCTTGTGACATGATGGGTAGTGTTAGTATGAATTTCTACGTCTGTTAGTTCTGCAGGTCATCACTCGGATACACGCGGTAGGTTCGACCCTGTCGTTCCCGATACAGCAGCCCGCGCTCCTCGAGTGAACTCACGGTCTGGCTCACTTTACTCTTTGAGAACTCAGATCGATCCCGAAGTTCGATCTGCGTGATTCCAGGCGAGTTCAGGACGGGTTCAAGGACGCGTCGTTCATCATCCGGTAAGAGATCGAGAACGCGCGCTTGCGGATCCGATTCAGGATTGATAGGCGTCGCCGGCGAGGCGTCATCGTCTATCGATGTAGGCGTTGCCTCCGATACCTGATCGGGGTCGATGTGATCCGCTGAGTCGGTTGTCGAATCGATGAGATTCCCTCGAACCACGTAATAGATGCCACCGATACTGCCTGCGACCAGAAGGGTTCCAACCACGTACCAGAGAGGATCTGGACCGTGAATCGCCCCCATAGACGAGTCCATCATCGGCCCCATCGACTGCTCGATAGCGCGACGCTGTTGATAGGCCCGCCAACTGAGTAGTCCGCCAGCCAAGAGGACGAACCCAAGGAGCACACCAACGACGGTATCCGCTGGACGTTGGTTCATATGACATCCCCTTGTTTCGATATCTGACTGCTCATACAATCAATTTTGGCGCGACAGGTGTGACAATTGCGGATTGAAGGTGCGATGATGAAGTGCTTCACAGCGGATGAACCACAGTACATCTATCAGTGATCGTGATCGTGGTTTGTTATCTGCGGGCTTTGATCAGCAAATTCCGTGGGCTCTTCCTCGAATGCCCGCTTACAGGTCTTCGAGCAAAAATAGTACGTCATCCCATCATTGGACGCACTCGGCCCCTCATCGTCGGTCCGCATGCCACACACCGGATCACGATACTGACCTGGTGCGCCGATTCCACGTCGGTAGACATACAGGAGGAACCCGGAGAGCGCGAAGGCGATAATATTGAGGTAGAACGTGTAGTTGAGCTCGAAGTACGTCTGTTCGGTCGCCGTCTCGCCACCGGCCAGATCTGGTACGATGCCGAGGGCGTCGAACAGCAACTCCATGAGGAAGCCAGTGAACGCCATCGTCACGAAGAAGACGCCAAGGATGTACAGCATGATCTTCCAGCCGTAGTACTTCCGGTAGACGTTCAGCACGGGCACGGTGATGAGGTCGGCGTAGACGAACGCGATGATCCCGGCGAAGCTGACGCCACCGCCCCACAGCGCGACGGCGAACGGGACGTTGCCCATACTGCCGACGAAACTGAGGACGGCGATGATGACGCCCATGACGGCGTTCTCGGCAGTCACGAGCAGGCCGTCGCCCTGAATGAACAGCGTGTTCCACACCCACTGCGGGACGAAGACGATGACGAACCCAGAAATAAGGAAGCCGGCGACGATGTCTTTCCAGATCATCGACCACTCCTTGCGGTACTGATTCCCGACCTTGTACCAGCCACCCCACGACAGCAACTCGTCACGCCACCCGCCGCTACTCGACGTCTCCTGGCGATAGGTCTCCATACAGCCCTCCGAGCAGAATTTGAGCGTCTCACCGCCGTCGGTCGTGAGCGTGTACTCGTCTTTCCCCTCCATCCCGCAGGTGGGATCTTCCGTGACGCCCGCCTGGCGGTCGCGCTCGTTGAGCTTCTCGCGGACTTCGTTAAACAGGTTTTCGGGAAGCGTAAGGTGGACGATGGCGGCCATGACGGCGATGAGAATCAGGCCGCCGAGCAGTTCCGCGACGAGGAACTCCCAGCCAAGCAGGATGAGAATCATCAGCCCTAGTTCGACGATGAGGTTCGTCGACGCGAACATGAACGCGAGGAAGTTCACCGCGTGCGCCCCCTTCTTGAACAGGCCCTTCCCGATGGCGACGGCGCCGAAACTACAGCCACTGCTTGCTGCTCCGAACACAGTCGCCTTGGTAAGTCCAGTTAGATCGCCCTCACCCAGCACCTGTGCCATCCGCTCCTTCGAGACGTAGACCTGGACCAGACTCGTAATCGTGAGGCCCATGATGATCGCCCACGCCGCCGTCCAGAGAAATCCGACACCGATACGAAGGGATTCAAGAACTCCGTCGATTATCGTCGCCTGCATAGGTGTATCATTGTAGGGATCATCTATTGCGGTTTTGATTAGAATATACTGCCTATGAGGGTATCAGTACTATGGCATCGTAACCGTCGGCCATAGATGATCTATCGTGAAGAGGGGAAAACATTGCAAACCTCCACAAGCTCCACGGAATCCGACTTCAGATTCAAAAGGGGAATCTGATTAAATCACGCCGACGTATTAGAGGCTAATGGGACCAGTAGAGACCGATGATATCCCAAATGAGGGGAACACCACCTGGAAGAACAGCCTTCGCCGGCCTGCTCGGTTGTCCAGTACGGTAACTGTCACATCCACTTCCTAATTTACGATGGCTGTCGATCTGGCAATCCATGATGCACTCGTTCTCACAGCCGACGAGCGGAACCGCCTGTACGAGCGCGGCACAGTATGCATCACCGATGGCTGTATCGAAGAAGTCCGACCATCACGTGCAGGAGACGGAGAATTAGAAGCGTCCACCGTTATCGACGGGAACGGGAAACTGGTGATGCCGGGGTTGGTGAACGCCCACACGCACTTGGAGATGACACCGCTCATCGGTGCGTTTAGCGAACTCGAGCTGACGGAGATGCTTGGGAGTGGGACGGCCTTGTTTAACAGATTAGGGAACGGCGAATTCGAGTACCTCGTCGAGGC
Organism: Halorubrum sp. CBA1125; assembly: GCF_009742825.1. Classification (GTDB taxonomy): domain Archaea; phylum Halobacteriota; class Halobacteria; order Halobacteriales; family Haloferacaceae; genus Halorubrum. The sequence goes on along the minus strand of NZ_WPCE01000009.1, from coordinate 6,606 downwards.
AGGCGTCGAGCTCGCAGCGCTCAATTTCCTCTTGGGCGGTGTCACGACCGTGAACTCGATGGACGCACGGCCTGCCGCAGGTGCAGAGGCGTTCGGGGAAGCAGGGCTCCGCGGATTTTTCGGCCCGGCGATCTCGGACCTCTTCTGGGACCAACCAGTCGATCAGCAGTTCTCCCGTGCTCGCGAGTTCGTCGAAACGTACCACGACACGTACGAGGGCCGAATCAGGGCGACGATCTGCCCGCACGACGACTGGTCGTGTACCAGGCAGCTGTGGGAACGGACCGCGTCCCTCGCCGCAGAGTACCCGGACCTGCTCGTCCACACGCACTTGCTCGAACTCGAGGAGAGTAACACGATGGCACGAGCGAACGGTGGCGAGGACTCGGTGGGATTGCTCGACGACGTTGGACTCCTGGACGACCGACTGGTCGCTGCTCACTTCCGCCTCGCCGACGAAGAGGACATCCAGCGAACCGCCGAGGCGGACGCGGCTGTTGCGCACTGCCCGTCCGTCTTCTGTTACTGGAATCCGGACGGGGAGACGCAGTGGACGCCCGTTCCCGAGCTTCGAGCCGCCGGCGTCGACGTCGGAGTAGGGATTGACGACCACTACTGGCACGACTCGTACAGCATGTTCGGTGAAGCGCGGCAAGCTCGGCTGGCGGCAAATCTCAAGCGTTCAGCCGGGCAGTTCGACTCGATGGAACTGATACGAATGCTCACTATTGAAGGCGCACGCGCGCTGGGGATGGGCGACGAGATCGGCAGTATTGAAGCGGGAAAGCGCGCGGATATTATCCTCCTCGACGTCGACAAACCGAAGTTCACGCCACGGACCAATATTCCTGCACAGGTCGTGAACAACGCGGTGCCGGCCGACGTCGAGACAGTGATCGTTGACGGCGACGTCGTCCTCCGGAATGGTGTGCCCGAGACAATGGACTCGGACGACGTGCGACAGCGAGTAAATCAGGCTGTCGAACGCTTCATGGACGAGACAGGCTGGGAGTTAGACATTGGTGGTAGTGAACCGCCGACCAGCATCGAGACTGTACGGGACCTCCCAAAGCGTGGCCCTGCGCGACTCCTGACTCGCCTCGCGATGCAATCCGCGCGTGATCGGTTCTCCTTCTAAGACCCTGCCAGCGTAGGGGTGGTTCCCCCTCAGGAATTTCTGTGGGCGCGAACGAACGCACGTCGCAGGACGGTCAGAAGAACGTACGTCTCGTACTTCTGGGTCTGGCAGTGCTCGCAGGGCTGCATATCCTCGACGATCTCCTCAATAGCGTCGTCGTACTCGTCGGTGAGCGTAGTGAGCGCGTCCGTGATCTGGGGCTGGGCAGCGTCGATCATCTCCTCGACGGCGGCGTCGGCCGAATCTGGTAGTGAGTACGAGAGGACGATCGTGTTCGCGTGGTAGTACTTCGTCGTCCCACCACGCCCCTCCTCGAAGCGAACGACGTCGACGAGGCCCGCATCCCGGAGCTCGTTGATGTGATGGCGGACCGTGTTCTCCGTCCGGTCGATGCCGCGATCGTCGAGGCGTTCGTGGACCTCGGTCGCAGTTAGGGCTTCCTCGGACAGAATGTCGAGGACCATCGCCCGCATCGGCTCGTCGATGGCGTCCGAAATCCGAGTGTCTCGCACCGCGATGTCGTCGAGACGGTGGTCGGTATCGGAATCACTCATACGAGAACTGAGCGCGAGCACGCGGGAAAAGGTAGCGGGGCAGGAGTCGGGTAGGTGTCTGTCGAGGTATCCAGTACAGGATGGACCCGCGATAGCGAAAGCCCTAGACGACCCGTTTGACTGTTCCAACGACCCGTATCCGAATTCAAACATATCATCTAAAAAATACTTATTGAGGTACGGGCACTATCTCAAACTGTAATGAGCGACACAACCCAATTCCGCGTCCTCGACTTCGACTGCCCGACCTGCGCGAGTACCGTCGAACGCGCCCTGTCGAACGTCGACGGCGTCCAGCACGTCGAAGTCCACTACGCGACCGGCCGCGTCGAGATCGAGTACGACGACAGCGTCACTGACCCCGACGCCTTCGCAGAGACCATCGAAAACCAGGGGTACACTCCCCAGCCCGCCTAACACTATGAACAAACAATCGATCACGCAGTACTACCGGAACCACCGGAAGGCCATCGTCACGGCGACGAGCGGCCTGCTGTACGGCGGTGGCTGGAGTCTCGGCTACCTCACGAGTTTCGAGATGGCAAGCGCCGCCATCCTCGTCCTCGCGACGGTCGTGGGTGGCTACGACATCGCCAAGACCGCTTACCACGAGGTCACCAACCGGACGCTCGGCATCAAGACGCTGGTGACGCTGGCCGCCATCGGTGCTATCGTCATCGGGGAGTACTGGGAAGCCGCCGCCGTCGTCTTCCTGTTCAGCCTTGGCAGCTACCTCGAAGGCCGGACGATGCGGAAGACCCGGACGGCACTTCAGGAGCTACTGGAGATGACGCCCGACACGGCGACCGTCCGTCGCGACGGGACACTCCAAGAGGTCTCCGCCCGCGATGTCGAAGAGGGCGAAGTCGTCGTCGTAAAGCCGGGCGGGAAGATCCCGGTCGACGGAACCGTCGTCGACGGCGAGAGCGCAGTCAACCAGGCGCCGGTCACCGGCGAGAGCGCGCCCGTCCACAAGGCCGACAGCGACGAGGTGTACGCCGGGACGGTCAACCAGGAGGGCGCGCTAGAAATCCGGACGACGGGAGCGGGATCGGATACGACTCTCGAACGGATCATCCGTCGCGTCGAGGAGGCCCAGGAGGCTCAGTCGCCCACGGAGAGTCTCATCGACCGGTTCGCGAAGTACTACACGCCGGCCGTCATTGCCCTGGCTATCGGCGCGTACGCGGTCACGCAGAACGCGATCCTGTCGCTGACGCTGCTGGTCATCGGCTGTCCGGGCGCGCTGGTCATCGGGCCACCGGTCAGCATCGTCTCGGCCATCGGTAACGCCGCCCGGTCGGGCGTGCTGATGAAGGGCGGCGAACACCTCGAACGCGCCGGCAAGATCGATCTCGTCGCCTTCGACAAGACGGGGACGCTCACGAAGGGCGAGACCACCGTCTCCGACATCGAGGGGTTCGGCGTCGCCGCCGCCGACGTCCTCTCGCTCGCAGCGACCGCCGAGAAGAAGAGCGAACACCACCTCGCGGACGCCATCGTCGACATGGCCCGCGAACGCCAGACGGCTGCGACGGACGGTGGAGCGACGGTCGCCCAAGCGGACGATACGGACGTGGGGCGCAGGTCGGTCCCCGATCCCGACGACTTCGACGTGGTCGCCGGCAAGGGCGTCATCGCCCATGCCGATGGCCAGGAAGTCGTCGTCGGCAACCGCGCGCTGCTGGACGACCGCGACGTCGATGTCCCCGATCGGGTCGCCGACTACGTCCGCGAGCGTGAGGGGCGCGGCGAGACAGTCGTCCACGTCGTTCGGGACGGGGACATCATCGGCGCGATTGCGATGCGGGACGAGCTCCGGGAGGCCGCTCCTGGGGTCGTCGCGGCGCTCCAAGACGCTGGCATCGAGACGGTGATGCTCACCGGCGACAACGATCGGACGGCCGCTGCCGTTGCCGAGGAGGTCGGTATCGACGAGTACCGTGCCGAACTCCTCCCCGAGGACAAGCAGTCCGTCATCGAGGGCTACCAGGCCGACGGCCACGTCGTCGCGATGGTCGGCGACGGCATCAACGACGCGCCATCGCTGGCCACTGCCGATGTCGGCATCGCGATGGGTGCTGCGGGAACGGACACCGCTATCGAAACGGCTGACATGGCGTTGATGGCCGACGACCTCGAACGCATCCCGTACGCGGTCAAACTCAGCAAGGCGACGCGCTGGAACGTCCTCGAGAACGTCGGGATCGCGGTGCTGACCGTGACCGTCCTCCTCGCGGGCGTGCTCACCAGCTACGTCACCCTCGCGTCGGGAATGCTGGTCCACGAGGCCAGCGTCCTCCTCGTCATCCTCAACGGGATGCGACTGCTCCGCTACTGACCACGAGACACGATCACAACCACAACTCATGACATCGAATTCGACTGCGACTGACACGACCCAGACGAGAACCAATTGGCAGGTCGACTACGACGTCGAGCCGATCGAAATCCGCGACCCCGTCGCGGAGGCCCTCGACGTCCTCGAACCGGGCGAGCCGTTCGTCATCGCTTATAGAGACGCGGTGAAAGAGGCAGGACACTCCTGTCCGACTGCCTCGGGCGCCTACCGGATCGTCCAGCTCGGGCTCGACGCCCTGTATCCCGACGACTATCCAGTCCGGAGCGAAATCGAGGTCCAGACGGCCGGCCCGCAGGAGGATGCTGCGTACGGCGTGATGAGCCGTATCATCTCGTACGTGACTGGCGCGACCGGCGATGACGGATTCAGCGGGCTCGCCGGCGGCTATGGCGGCCGCCGCGACCTCCTGTGCTTCGACGGGTTCGACCCGGACACGGCGGACCCGACGTTCCGGTTCCGGCGAACCGACACGGACGAGACCGTCGAAGTGGCCTACCACGTCAGCGACGTTCCTAGCGGTGGACCCGCAATCGGGAACCTCCAGAGGATTCTCGACGGATCGGCAAGCGACCAGCAACGGGAGGCCTTCGCTGACGCTTGGCACCGCCGCGTGCAGGCTGTTCTCAGAGACGCCACCCTATTCTCCGTCGAAGGGGTATGAACGCGGCGGTGTACCCCTCACACTCGTAATGAGAGTTACCGCGATATACTGTTGGGCTCCTTGGGTACCTTGGTAGCGCCATCACCTAACTCGCCGACATCGATATGAGAGTACCCCACGCAAACCATCCCCTCAGAGTTGTCCAAGTATCGAGCTACAACCGCCAACCCAAATACTCAAACAAGAATCTCGCCCATCCCGCGTCAACTGCCATATGGAGCAAGGTAATCGTGTTTCCAATGGTCGATATCGATCTCCACAGCCTCTGAAGTCGTTGGAGAACCGACCGTGACCCATCAGTCATAATCTGCGGCAACGTCTACGGACACATCTATGCCGTTGTATGAGTCGTCGGAGCGCCCTGTCGGTGCCGTCGATATTGACGGGGTACAAGAGGTCAACTATGATTTATTTCCAGTTCATTTCGAACTGATTCGAAGGCACGCATCAAATCTATCCTCCGAGGTTGTGGAGTTCCTCCGGTCGCTCGCGGAGTATCTCGAACCGAACGAAGAATTCGACATCCAGACGGCCGGATTTACCAAGTGCCGATTTCCCGTGCTGGCCAAACGGTACGTCGTCCGCGACGGCGAAGTCCTCCACGCAGACCTCAGTTCCCCCGACCTGATCGACGAGTAGCGTTGTTCGTCCCCTGGGAGGGGTGCGGGGCGATCCAGTCGTGGGTCGTCCTACGAGGTGATTGTTCAATGGGCCACCGCGCACTCGTTGCGTACGAACGAACTGACGGACAGTACACGCTTCATTACTCTCATTGGGGCGCAGCCAACCTGAAGCTCAAGCACCGAATCTCGGCTGAGTCGCCGTTCGGTGGCGACGACACCGACTCCAAGTGGGCGAAACAGCTGCTGGCGGAACTGGCCGATGGCCTTGAGGCAGATGCCGTCGACGGCTACCTCGCCGGCGAAGACCGCCCATCGACGGTCGTCGAGCCGAAGCCCCGCGCCACCGGGCTTACCCTCGACGAGATCGTCGCGGACCATCTCGACTACCTCCACCACGAGGCGTTCTACGTGGTGTCACCGACCTTCGAGGTGACCGCCTACCGGACACTATGGTTCGGCCTGCAGTACGATTCGGAGACAGTCGAACAGGGAGAGACGGTCGGGAACGGCGCGCTCGCGACGGTGCGCTGGTACGACGGCGAGCCGGTCGGCGACGGCCACCTGCAGGGCCAGTTCGCGGCCCTCAAAGACGTCGTCGGCGATATGTTCGACAAGGGCGTCTTCACGCGTCGACGGCGAGACAGTACCTGAAACAGAAGCTGGCCGAGCGAGTCGGAGACCGACAGGAGCTCCTCATTCCGACCGGAGAATCACCCTTCGAGACAGCGAGTCTCGGCAAGCCGTAACACCAATCCCTTAGTGGATATCGGGGGATGTCTAAGTATGTCAAATCAGTCTGAAGATGACGTTCGTGTTTGGCTTGTCGAACGGACGTACTCCGATGACGAGCAGAACCTGATCATCCTCACCTACGCAACACCCGATGGAGAACAGTACTATCGGAAGGAACGCGCACTCACGTCCTTCACCGACGTCCGAGATACGACAGCAGCAGTCGATGCTGAACCCGGCAATCTTGGCATGGTCGATGACCCCGACCTCCAGGAGCAATACGCGGCCGAAGCACAGCGAATGCAGGAAGTTCACGACCCTGACGACGTAATCTGAGATCTACTGGTCGACAACGCTGCAGGCCATGGGTTATGTCGTAGCAGGCCTTAGACGGGGTATGCGCGAACTCGTCTTCGCTCTCGAATACGAGCCCGGCTGCAACAGGGTGGCGGACGCCCTCGCCGACCACCCCGACGCTCGCGTTCGCTCGCTCTCGCTGCACGCCACTGCCGAGCGTCTCTGGCGGGTCGACCATG
>NZ_WPCE01000024.1 GCF_009742825.1 Halorubrum sp. CBA1125 | reverse complement strand
GCGCGAGTACTCCGACCCGGGCGGCGGTGCCAGGTTGGACGCGGGCGGCGGCTGCGTCGCGCTCGCCGCGTCGACGATCGCGGCGGCGACGACCTCGGGCTCGACCGCGCCGGGCCCGTCGCCGCCGACCAGCTGCGCGTCGTCGAAGAGTTCGTAGAGGTCGGCGTACGCGTCGGACCGCTCGATCCCGTCGGCCTCGTCCGGGTCCGCCTCCTGCTCCGCGCGTGCCGCGAAGCCGGACCGGACCGGGCCGGGCTCGACGACGACCACGTCGATCCCGAACTCGGCGACCTCGTTGCGCAGCGCGTCTGACATCGCCTCGATCGCGAACTTCGAGCCGCTGTACACGCCGCCGCCGGGGAACGCGACGCGTCCCGCGACGGAGGAGACGTTGAGTATCGTCCCGTCGCGCTCCCGGCGCATCGCGGGCAGCACGGCCCGGATCAGCCGGTGGGGCCCGTAGACGTTCACGTCGAACTGCTCGTGGACCTGCTCCGTCGACACGTCTTCGACCGCGCCGAACTGCCCGTATCCCGCGTTGTTGACCAGCGCGTCGATCGCGCCCGCCTCGTCGAGCACCCGGTCGACGACGCGGTCGACGTCCGACTCGTCGGTGACGTCGAGCGTCGCCAGCTCGCAGCCCGCCTCGCCGAGCGTCTCGATGTCGGCGGGGTTCCGTGCGGTCGCGTACACGGTCCATCCCTCGTCGGCGAACAGCTTCGCCGCGGCGCGTCCGATCCCAGAGGAACAGCCGGTGATGAGTGCCGTCTTCTGCACGCGTCGCCGGTCGGCCCCCGGCGGCATAACTCTCCCGGCCGGCGACGAGGCTTCACCCGGGGATACGGAGAGCTTCGACTGGGTGTGCGGAGAAATAGAGGGAGGGGGTCGTGCGGTCGGACGCGGGAGCGTCTCGTTCCGTTACTCCTCGTCGCCGTCGTCGGCGGCAGTGTCGTCTTCGTCACCGTCGCCGTCGGCAGCGCCGTCGCCGTCGGCGTCCTCCTCGTCGGTCGCGAGCAGGCCGCGCTCGTCGAGGATCGCCTCCAGCTCGTCGATCGAGCGCTCGGTGTACTCCTCGTCGTCGACGGTGATCGTGGCGACGCCGACGCCCTCGGGAGAGAGTTCGCCGTCGTTCGACTGTGCGAGGGTGTCGAGCGCGAGCCCGAGCGCCTCCTCGGTGGAGAGCCCCTCCTCGTACTCCTCCTCCAGATAGTCGCGGAGGTCGCTGCGGTCGGAGCCGATCGAGAGCGCCCGCCACTCGTAGGGGGTGCCGGAGGGGTCGGTCTCGAAGAGGCGCGGCTCGCCGTCGTCGATCCCGCCGACGATCAGCGCGACGCCGAACGGCCGCGCGCCCCCGATCTGCGTGTACTGCTGGATGTGGTCGGTGATGTTCTTCGTGAGCGTCTCGATGCCGATCGCCTCGCCGTACCGGAGGCGGTTCACCTGCGCCTGCCGGCGCGCGAAGTCGATGAGCTGACGGGCGTCGGCGACGTGGCCCGCGCTCGCGACGCCGACGTGGTCGTCGGCCTTGTGGAGCTTCTCGATGCTCGCCGGCTCCATCAGCCGCGACCGGGCCCGCTTGTCGGCCGCGAGGACGACCCCGTCCTCGGCGCGGACCCCGACGCTCGCGGTCCCGCGTTTCACCGCCTCCCGGGCGTACTCGACCTGGTAGAGTCGGCCGTCGGGAGAGAAGATCGTAATTCCTCGGTCGTACGCCTGCTGTTGGGATTGGCCCTGCATGATATCACTCGGTATCGAAGGTCGTCGCGCCGACGTAGCCCGACTCGGTCCGGACGTCGCACGCGTCGGCACGTACGACGGCGGGCCGCTCGGCGTCCCCGAACGCGACGTCTCGCTGTGTCGACGTAGCGCCCGCGCGACCCATATATCTTTCCTCACAGGCACGCACCGTCCCCGAGATCCCACGAACGTGGATCCCGACCGGGTCGCCGTCGACCTCGCTCACGCACGCGACCGCCGCGCGCGCCTCGGCGACGTGCTCGCGTCGCGCCCGGACGACCGCCTCGCCGGTGCCGGTTCCGTGCGAGAAGGAGAGCAGCGTGAGGTCGACGTCGGCGCTGCCCGCGTCGCCGAGGAGGTTGCCGGCGCTGTACCACAGCGCGCGCTGGAACGACCGCCGGTCGAGCGTCGCGTTCGGCCACGTCTCGATCCCCACCGCGAGGTACCGCCACCGCGGCCGGAGGTGCTTCGGGAGGTGTTTCATCGGCGGCGGATCACCCGGCGATCGCCGCGCCGCGCTCCGCGACGATCACGGCCACCTGGTCGTGGACGCGCTCGACGGCGGTCACCGCGAACCCCTCGGCGGTGAACGCCTCGACGAGCGTCCCGACCGTGGCGGGGTCGTCGACGTCGGGGCTGTAGAACGGCTCCTCCGGGTCCGGTCCCTCGAAGAGGGCGACGTCCCCGAGAACCACGCGTCGCGCCCCCGTCTCCGCCATCACGCGGATCGCCTCGCGCTTCTCGGCGTCAGCGAGGTGGTGGAGCGCGAAGTTCGAGGTGACGACGTCGACGCGTCCGTCCGCGTTGTCGCCGATCTCGGGGTCGCGGAACTCCCCGTACGCGAACTCGACGTTGTCGATCCCGCGCTCCTCGGCCTTGCGTCGTCCCTCGGCCATCATCCCCTCGCTGATGTCCCGCGCGAGCACGCGCTCGGCGTCGGACGCGACCGCGAGGGCGATGGCGCCCGTCCCGGCTCCGAGGTCGAGGACGACGTCGTCGGGCCCCGGGTCGGCGTGCTCGACCACCAGGTCGGCACAGGCGTAGTACTCCTCGCTCTTCGAGTCGTCGTACTCGGCCGCCTTCTCGGAGAAGCGCGCCGCGTGATCCTCAACCGTCCTCTTCATACCGTCCACGTCGGACCCCCGGCTCTATGAAGGCCTCGGAGCGCCGCTCCCGGTTCCGGGCGGCGATCTCGCCCCACGCTCGGAGCCCGTCGCGGACCCACTCGGCGTCGAACCCGACCGCCTCGGCGGCGGCGACGAGTTCACGGGGGGCCCGGAGTTCGAGGTGCGAGCCCGCGTTCGCGCTCACGACGTGTGGCGCGTCGTAGTACGTCACGATCTCGCGGAGCTTCCGCAGGTCGGCCAGCGCCCGGACCCGCCTTCCCCCCGTGTTCCGGAGCAGCGGGCCGAGGTCGAACTCCACGTGCACCCCGTTGTCGCGGGCGGCCTTCGCGAGCACGTGGTTGACGTCCCCGTCGCCCACCATCGGCCGCGCGAGCACGTCGACGCGGGGCTCCTCGACCGCGAAGCGGTTCAGTCGGTCGTCGCCCCCGGCGAGACAGACGACGGTGCGGTCCGGCCGGTAGTTGCCGACCGCGCCCGAGGCGCTCGACGGGTCGTCCGCGTCGATCTCGACCGCGTGGACGACGTCGATCCCGTACTCCTCGCTCAGCGCGTCCGGGTCCCGTGCTGGACCCCGCGTCGGGTCGACCTCGGGGGCGCTGGTCTCGGAGTCGTCGATCGCGGGATCGTCGACCTCGGGATCGGCGGTCGACGGACTCGAGTCCGCGGGATCGAGCGCGTCGCGGGTCCGCACGACGAGCCCGGCGTAGCCGTACCGCGCCGCGGTCGCCGCGTGGCGCGCGACGGTGGACTCGCTGTCGGGGTGGGCGTGGACCGCCTCGTACATGGGGACCCCTTTCGGCCCCGGGGGTATCGGCGTTGCGTTTCCGTCGGTCGCGATCGCGTTTCCAGCGGTCACGACCGTCGGTGCCGCGCGACTCCCGGCACTGCGCTACTCCCGTCGCTGCCACTCGGGACGGGGGTCCTCGGGAGCGAACCACCCGGCGAGTCCGCTCGGGGTGACCTCGTCGAACGCGATCCGCCGCGATCTGTCCGCCGCGGCCTTCGCGAGCGCGAACGGGACCACGTACGCCAGCGCGAACGGGTCGAGGTCGTCCGCGGGGGCGAGCGGCCCGAGCGCGGCCGGCGCGACGGCGAGCGAGTCGAGCGTCCCCGCGACGAGGACGAGCCCGAGAAAGGAGACCGGCACCGCGACCATGCCGATACAGAAGTAGAAGACGACGACCCGCTGGGCGGCCTCTAAGACCATGTACGCCGACCACTCTTCGTACCGTGGGGTCACGAAGAACTCCCGTCGGATCTCGATCGCCTGCGAGACGCAGACCCCGAGCGCCGCGAGAACGACTGCGGGAGACGACGCCGCGGCGACCGGCGCGGTGACCACCGCGTCGGCGAGCATGAGCGTCCCGATCGCGAGGAACCAGCCGATCCCGAGCGACCTGGCGACGACGGGGACGTTCCGCCGGTAGATCGGCGGCAGCCGGTCCGCGAGCGCCGCCGGCAGGAGACGGTCGAACGCGCCGACCGGCTCGGGTTCGCCGCTCCAGCGGTCGTCGTCGAGTTCGGAGTTCTCGGAGTAGCCGACGATGTAGAACTCGCGGTCGTCGAGGTCGATCGGCCGCTCCGCGAACAGCGCGGCGACGCTGTAGGCGGCGACCATGACGACGACTTCGATCCAGTAGACGACGAGGATCTCGGCCGCGCGCCAGCCGAGGAGGACGACGCCGGCCACCGGAAGGAGGTTGGCGAGGAGCACGACCGCGAGTCCCCCGCGGTTGCCCGCGGGGGAACGCTGGAGGGCAGACATCACGTGTCTGGGCGATTGCCGCGGTCATAAATCCCCGATTCCTCGACCGTCGCTTTGGTCCGTCGACTCGTCGATCGTCAGCTTGGTCTGTCGACTTCTCGACGTCGACCGCGGTCGTCGCCGACGCCCTTTTGCACCGTTCGCCGGAACTCCCCGACATGGCTGCCGACTTAGAGGAGAAGACGGACCGGTACGAGCGGATGTTCGCGGACGCGCTGGCGGTCGCGGAGCCGCGCCCGCCGGCCGACACGCCGCTCGGGGAGGCCGCGGCCGACGTGACGGAGATGGCGGAGTCGTACCTCGAAGACGGACGGCACTTCCGCGCGGACGACGACCCCGTCAACGCCCTCGCATCCTACTCGTACGGCTACGGCTGGCTCGACGCCGGCGTCCGACTGGGACTCTTCGCCGTCCCCGACGACACCGAGCTGTTCACGACGTGATCGGCGGCGCCACCGTCTGCCGGGGTGGGGATCGGCGCAGCGACGGCCGCGTCGACTGAGGCGGGAATCGACACAGCGCCGTCGCGGCCGGACCGACGGAACCTATTCGGGCGTGGACGCCGAATCGGGAGCCGATGAGGGTCGGACTGCTCTCGGACGTCCACGCGAACCTGCCGGCGCTGGAAGCGGTGCTCGACGACATGCCCGCCGTCGACCGGATCGTCTGCGCCGGCGACGTGATCGGGTACAACCCCTGGCCGACCGCGTGCGTCGACCGCGTCCGCGAGGTCGCGGCCGCGACGGTCCGCGGGAACCACGACCGCCTGGTCGACTCCCCCGAGCGCTACCGCGCCAATCGGATGGCCGAGGCGGGGCTCGAACACGCGAAGGCGTCGCTGTCGACCGACCAGCTCGAGTGGCTCCGGGGGCTCCCGCGGGCGGAGACGTTCGCGGGCGACCGCTACCTGCTCGTCCACTCGCACCCGGCGGCCGAGCGAGAGGACACCTACGTCTACCCCGAGGAGTTCGCGACGCTCGACGGCACATGGAGGGGTACGACGGGATCGTGCTCGGCCACACCCACGTGCAGGGCTCGCGGTCGGTCGCCGGCGGGCTCGTAGTCAACCCGGGTAGCGTCGGCCAACCCCGCGACGGCGACCCGACGGCCGCCTACGCGGTCCTCGACGCGGCCGCCGACGAGGTCGACCTGCGACGTGTCGCGTACGACGTCGACCGCGTGCGCGACGCCGTCGAGGACGCCGGCCTCCCGCGACGCACCGCCGACCGGCTCTACGAGGGGAAGTGACTCGACGAGAGGAAGTGACTCGACGCAGCGATCGATTCTCTCAGGGCCAGACGCCGGCGAGCAACAGGAGGTTCCGCGCGGCGGTCGCGAGCGAGAGCGCACCGACGGCGGCACACATCAGCGTCGCGACGAGCCGACGGCTCCCGCCCGCGACCGCGACCGGAATCCCGACGACGACCATCCCGGCCGCCTTGGTGAGGAGCATCCCGCGGACCAGGCCGAACCGGGAGATGAACGCGCCGCCGATCGGGGACCCCTCCACGTACTCGCCGCCGGCGATCGCGACGTACGTGGTTCCGACGTCCGCGACGATCCCGACCGCGAGGAGGACGACGGCGAGGGCGAATCGTGATGGCACTGCCACACCGCACGCGGTCGACCGAAATAAACGTCCGGGAACGGTCGCGTCCGCCGCCCGCGTCCCGGAGCGGGTCGATCAGTTCCCGACGGAGGTCGCCCGCTCGACGACGTCGGCCCCGTACATCTCCTCGAGCTCCTCGTGCTGATCGGGACGGTTGGCGTAGACGTCCTGGAACAGCGTGATCGGCGTCTGTGCGGCCTGGTACGTCGCTTCGTCCCACATGCGGTCCTTGCTCAGCTCGACTTCGACCCCGTCGATCTCCACGGTGGCCGACTGGGTCATCGCGATCGCGCCCTTCCCGGCCTCCTTCGCGGCCTCGAACTCCTCCATCGAGTCGACGATGTCGCTCATGCTGGGGACGTACGAGGTCCGGTCGAGGAGCTCGTCGCGGAGCTCGTCCTCGTCGAGACGCTGCTCGTTCCCGGCGACGGTGAGCACGTACGCCCCGTCGTCGGCCTCGGCGAGCGAGAGGTCGTCGCCCGCGTACACCTCCGTGCCGTCCTGAGACGTCAGCTCGACTTCCGTCTCGCCGGTGTCGAGGAGCCAGCGTCCCTCCTTGGGGGGGAGCGGCGCCGTGTTTGCCTCGACGACCTGTCCGGGCGTGAGCGACCAGATTCCGGTCATCCCCTTCGCGCGGTTCTCCTCCATCCGTTCGCGGTACCCCTCCACGTCGCGGATGTCGTCGTACGGGCCGTCGACCGCGATGAGGTTCGCGGCGCTCGCCCCGCGGGACGTGTTGTGGCGGAGTTCGGGCCACGGCGGAAGCTCGCCGGTCGGCGTCATCGCCCGCATGTCCTTCGTGTAGTCGACCTCGCCGTCGACGAGCAGGAAGAGCCGTTCGAGGTTGTTCGAGGGCTTCCCCATCTCCGCGCGGAGGTCGCCGAGGGCGAGTTCGGCCTCGCCGCTCTCCACGATGACCGACATCGAGAGGCTCCCCGCTTCGAGCCCGTGCTCGTGCTCGATGATGGTGAAGAACTCGTCGGCCTTCTTCCAGTCGTCGAGGTCGCCGACCTCCGGGATGACGAACCCGTCGATGTGATCGACGGCGCCGTTGTCGGGGTCGGCGATCTCGAGCATCTGCTGGAATCCCTGATAGCGGGTCGTCGGCGATTCGCGGTGCCAGACGACACGCGGGTGGATCTCTCCCGGGAAGTCGGCCCCGTGTTCGGCGACGACGCTGACGATGTTCTCCACTCCCTCCGCGCGCATGTTTGGAGCGGTCGCGTCCTCGTTGTCGGGAACCCACACGTCCGGCGCCTTCATGCCCCGCAGCTGTGCGGCGCTCCGGATCATCTTCGCCGAATCGTCTTCGCCTTCGACTGCAGTGGGCGACGTGAAGAACGTCCGAACGAACTCGCGGTTGTACGGCCGACTGCTACTCATAGTTCGACTTAAATGACTTACATAGTATATTAAAGATAACGAAATAAAAAGATCGATCCTCGGCGGATTTTTTTGAATTATGTCGGAAACTGACGAACAAACGTGGGAAAAACGTCACCCGTGCGTCGAGATCGCCGTCACCGAGAACCCGGACGCGGCGACGCTCGCGAGGTAGACGGCGATCGCCGCGACGACGATCGAGCCGCCGGAGGGGAGCCCGAGCCCGATCGCGACGGCGAATCCGGCGACGACGGAGACCTGCCCGAAGATCACGGAGAGGTACGTCGTCTCGCGGAAGCTCCGGGCGACCTGCGAGGCCGCCGCGACGGGGACGACGAGCATGGCCGCGACGAGGATGACGCCGAGCACCTGCATCGCGCCGACGACGACGATGGCGGTCAACACGACCAGCAGCGTGTTGTACGCGGAGACGTTGAGTTGGGCGACCCGCGCGGCCTGCTCGTCGAAGGTGATGAAGAGCAGCTGCTTGTACGTCGCCGCCACCGCGGCGACCACGAACACCGACAGCGCCCCCATCATCCGGGCCCCCTCGACGGTGACGACCGCGAGGTTGCCGAACAGGTATCCCTCGACGTTGATGCCGGTGAGCCCGCGTCCGTAGCTGATTATCAGCGTGCCGACCGCGAAGCTCCCGCTCAGCATGATCGCGATGGGGACGTCGCCGTAGGCGTCGGTGCGCTCCGTGAGCCACTGGACGCCCAACGCGCCCAGGATGGCGACCGCGAGCGCGACGAGCAGAAGCGAGCCGCTCCAGCCCGTCGACGCGGTGACGAGGAGGCCGACGGCGACCCCGGCGAACGCGGTGTGCGCGAGCGTCTCGCCGATGAGCGCCATCTCCCGGTGGACCAGGAAGGACCCGACCAGCGGGGCGACGATCCCGACGAGGACGCCGGTCGCCATCGACTGCCACATGAACGGGTGTCGGAACACGTTGGTGCCGAACGCCGCGTCCATCCCGCGGCCGACGGCGCGGAATCCGGCGTAGAGGTCGCTCGCGATCGGGAGGTCCTGCGCCCAGTAGAGGACGAGGAATCCGAGCATGACGACCGCGACGGCGGCCGTCGCGGCGACCCCCGCGAGCTCGACCGTCCGCCGACGGTCTCGCGTGGGGGATCCGAGGCTCGGAACCGCGCTCCCGGCTGTCGATTCGTCTGCCGCGTCGTTCCCGCTCATCAGTGGTGGTGATGGACGACCTGGCCGGTCGTGCCGTACGCCTCGGCGAGGGCGTCGCTCTCGACGAACGACTCCGTGTCGCCGTGGTGGTACAGCTCGGTGTTGATACAGGCGATCCGGTTCGCGCGGTCGGTGACGACGCCGATGTCGTGTTCGATCAGGATGATCGTGATCCCGTCGCGGTTGAGTTCGTCGAGCAGCGCGTAGAAGGCGTCGCGGGACTCGGCGTCGACGCCGACCGTCGGTTCGTCGAGCGCGAGCAGGTCGGCGTCGCTCGCCAGCGCCCGCGCGATGTACGCGCGCTGCTTCTGGCCGCCCGACAGCTCCGTGACTAGGCGGTCGCGAGGTCACCGATCCCGACCGTCTCGATCGCGTCGGCGACGGCGGCCCGGTCGCGTCGGTGAGCCGCCGCCAGCCGGCGTTCGCGAACCGGCCCATGGTGACGCACTCGCGGACGGTCACGGGCATCGCCCCGCCGCGGCTCGTCGCCTGCTGTGAGACGTACCCGATCCGGCTGCCGTCCTCGAACTCGTCGATCGGGCGACCGAACAGCTCGACGCTGCCCGCGTCGGGCTCGTGGAGCCCGAGCATCAGGTGTAACAGCGTGGTCTTGCCGGACCCGTTCGGCCCGACGAGTCCGAGGAAGTCGCCCGCTTCGACGCTCAGAGAGACGTCGCTCACGGCGGGGGTGTCGCCGTAGGCGAACGTCACCTCGTCGAGGTCGACTACCGCGCTCACGGTGTGTGGTCGGTATGCGTCGTCAGCACGTTTAGCTCTTTTACTCCGCGGTGGCATCGAACGCCCGCTCGAAGGCGGGGACGTTGATCTCGGTCATCTGGTCGAGGTAGCCGTACCCGGCTTCGTTCCACTCGCGGGTCGTCCCGCCGGCCGGGGAGACCGCCATCGTCTCCGTCGCGTCGCTGTTCTCGACTATCGTCTCGGCGAGCCGCGGCGACTCGAAGCGGTCGTACAGCACCACGTCGATCCCCTGCTCGTCCACGAGCGCGATCGTGTCGGCGATCTCGGTCTGGCTCGGCTCGTTCTGCGGGGAGACCCCGACCGGCGAGTGGAGCCGGAAGCCGTAGCGATCCTCGAGGTACTGAAACGAGTTGTGGCCCGCGAGCACCGCGACGTCGCGGGCGGCGGTCTCCGCGATCGACGCGAACGCGGCGTCGATCGCCTCGAGCTCCGCCGCGTAGGCGTCGGCGTTGTCCGCGTAGGCGTCGGCGTTGTCGGGATCCGCCTCTGCGAGCCCCGTCGCGATCGTGTCGACGATCTCCGCCGAGAGGACCGGATCGACCCAGACGTGCGGGTCGTACTGTTCCCTGTCCTCGTCGTGTCCTCCGTTCTCGTGGTCGTGTCCCTCGCTCTCGTGGTCGCCTCCTCCGTCCTCGTGGTCGCCTCCCCCGTCACCGTTGGCGTGTCCCCCTTCGGTCTCCCCGTCCGCGTGGCTGTGGTCCCACGCGATCAGTTCGTCCTCCACCTCCGCCAGGCCGTCGATCACCGCGACCGCGTCGTAGTCGGCCCGCAGGGTCGCCGCGAGGTCCTGCGCCCACGAGAACTCGGGCGTGTCGAGGTAGACGAACGCGTCCGTCGCGGCGACGTCCGCCGCGAGGTTCCCGTCCGGCTCCCATCCGTGACCGAGCTGGCCGACCTCGACCGGGTCCTGGAAGCTCGCGCGGTCGCCGGCGATCTCGTTCGCCCAGTCGTTGAGCGTGAAGAACGCGGCGTACCCCTCGTCGAACTCCCCTGACTCTCCGGCTCCACCAGTCCCGCCGTCGGCATCCCCGTCGGCGTTCCCGGAACAGCCGGCGAGCGTCGTCGCGGCTCCAGCACCGAAGAGTCCCGCCCCGCCGCGCAACAGCGACCGACGCGTGTGGTTCATACCGATCGGTACCGCCGCTTAACAGAAAAGTATTGTTATTTCACAACATATCCTTAATAACAATCGGCGAGACGCTCACGGGCGACGCGCGCGGCAGCAGCGACGCCGGCCGCTCGACGCCTGAATCCCCGTTCATCCCCGTCCGTGGCTCGTGACCGATAATGGACCTCTCGGTCGCCCTATCCGGGTCCCGACCCGTCCGCGAGCCGTTCGGCTCGGAAGCGAGAGCGTCCGCCCGTCGGTCCGTCGCCGGTTCGGAACGGACGCCGAACGACCGACGTCAGTCGGTCACCGGCGACGCGCCCGTGGTCCCGTCCCGTCCGGTCGGCGGACGCGGCGGCTCGCCGTCGTACTCATCGGGAACGTACGGACACAGCGGATCGCTCGCCAACGGGTCTCCGGCGGTCGCGAACGCCCGCGAGCGGCTGCCGCCGCACACGTGCCTGAACTCGCAGGCGCCGCATTTCCCCTTCAGCCGGTCGGGCTCGCGCAGCGATTCGAACAGATCGGAGTGCCGGTATATCTCGACCACGGACCGCTCCCGCACGTTGCCGGCGGACCGCGGCAGGAACCCGGAGGGGTACGTCTCTCCCGTGTGGCCGACGAACGCGAACCCGCGACCGGCGGTGATACCCCCGTGCCGCGCCCGGCTTCGGCGCGAGCGTCCCCGTCGTTCCCGAGCGAGTCGCGCTGGAGCCCGACGCGGCGGTAGAAGGGGGCCTCCGTCGTCTTGACGCCGAACCGCTCCGCGGCCGCGACCTCGTGGAGCCACTCCATCACCAACTCGGCGCGCTCGGGAGCGATCGGGTCGAGGACCCGACCGCGGCCGACGGGAACCAGGAAGAAGACGCTCCAGAGGACGGCACCGAACTCGCGCACGCGGTCGCGGATCGACGGGAGTTCGTCGACCGTCGCGGCGCACACCGTCGTGTTGACCTGCAGCGGGATCCCCGCGTCGCGGGCGGCCCGCGCCGCCGCGACCGTGCTCTCGAAGCTCTCCTCGCCGCGGAACCGGTCGTGTGTCTCCCGGGTCGCGCCGTCGAGGCTGAGCGCCAGCCGCCGGGCGCCGGCGTCGGCGAGCGCCGAGACACGATCTGGAGTCAGCGAGCGCGTGCCGCTCGGCGTGACCGTCATCCGGAGCCCGCGGTCGTCGCCGTACGCGACGAGGTCGACCAGGTCGTCCCGGGCGAGCGGGTCGCCGCCGGAGAGGACGACCAGCTGGCCGTCGCCAAATTCCGCGGCGTCGTCGAGGAGCCGCTTTCCCTCCTCGGTCGTCAGCTCGTCGGGGTGCCGCGACGGCTTCGCGTCGGCCCGGCAGTGCCGACAGGCGAGCCCGCACGCCTGCGTCACCTCCCAGACGAGCACCAGCGGTCGCCGGTCGGTGTCGAGTTCGGCCGCCGCCCCACCGAGACGGCTCACGGGTCCGTCGCCCCCGTTTCGGTGCCGTCCGCGTCCGCCTCGGTGTCGCCCGCCCCTGTCTCGGCGCTGCCCCCGCCCGCCGCCGGCTCCGAGGGCCGCCAGATCGCCGTGACGACGGTGCCGTCGACCTCGACGATGTCGTGTGCGTACCCACGATCCGCCAGTTTCGGGAAGAGGAACTGCGGCGCCCGGTCGTTGTACTGGATCAGCACGGTTCCCGCGGGGAGGTCCTCGATCCGTTCGAGCGTCAACTTGAGCGGCTTCGGCGGTCCGAGCTCCCGTACGTCGATCGTCTCCACCCCGGCGTCGCTCGGGGCGTCCGTCCGTTCGAGCGCGGTCGTCGGATCGACCTGCGCCCGCGCCGCGGCGACCCTGTCGGCGATGGTGTCCGAGTGCGTCGACATTGAAACTCAGCTTGACAAACTGAAAGTACTGTTGTAAATCTGTCGCTCCAAGGCAACCTCACTGGTGTTCGGCCACGGTCTCGGGCGACAGCGCGGCGAGCGGGACCCGGTCCGCGTCGGTGGCCGCCTCGACGACGTCGAGCAGGCCCGCGCGCGAGTCGCCCGCGGGGACGACGAGCACCTTCGCGTCGGTCTGTCCGAGCCGGCGCGCCGCCGCCCGCGTCGCCGCCGTGGGGCTCCCGTCGGCGACGTTCGCGCGCCCGTCCGAGAGCAACACGACCAGTCCGGCGTCGGGATCCGAGCGTTCGAGCAGGTCGGCCGCGGCGTCGAGTCCGGCCGGCAGGGGTGTCCGGTCCGCGGTCGGGAGGTCCTTCAGGTGACGGGCGGCCAGCGACACGCTGTCGGTCGGCGGGAGCAGCATCTCGGCGTCGTCGCCGCCGACGGCGACGAGCGCCACCTCGTCGCGCTCGGCGTACGCCTCGCGCAGCAGTTCGAGGGCGACCCCCTTCGCGGCGCGCATCGCCGGCGCCATCGACGCGCTGGCGTCGGCCACGAACACCGTCAGCGTCCGGGCCTCCCCGGTCCGGACGGACTGTCGGAGGTTCCCCTCCGCCGGGGAATCGCGCCCCTCGCGGGCGGCCGCCCGGACCGTCGCGGCCGCGTCGACGGTCCCCCGTCCGTCCGCCGGCTCCGTCCGAACTCGCGCCCCGCGCCCGTCCGGCGACGGCGGCGCGTCGGCC
The DNA here is from genome assembly GCF_009742825.1 of Halorubrum sp. CBA1125. Classification (GTDB taxonomy): domain Archaea; phylum Halobacteriota; class Halobacteria; order Halobacteriales; family Haloferacaceae; genus Halorubrum. The sequence continues at coordinate 9,304 of NZ_WPCE01000024.1, read as the reverse complement.
CGGCCGGTCTGCCGGTCCGTCCCTCCCTCGGGCGCGTCCGGTGCCGACACCTCCGGCGCGTCGCCTCCCCGGCCTCGGCTCGCGCGGCGCCGGGAACGATCGGGGTCGCCGGCGCGGCGTCGTTGTCGTCGTTGTCGTCGTCGGCATCGTTGGCGTCGTCGGCGTCGTTGTCGTCGTTGTCGTCGGCGGCGTCGTTGGCTCCGCCGTCGTCGGGTTCGTCGTCACGCTCGTCGTCCGCTTCCGGAGGAGAGACACCGGTACCGCCCGCATCGCGGTCGCCGTCGGTTTCGCGGGCTTCGTCGCCGCCGCCGTCGTCACCGTCGCGGTCGCTGTCGCCGTCGTCGTTGCGCTCGGCGGATCGGTCCCTCGGACCGTCGTCACCGCTCTCTGACTCGTCGCCCGCCGTCTCGTCGGCCCCGTCTCGGTCGCCGCTCTCCTCGCCCGGATCGCCGCCCGCGTCGTCCGGCTCGTCCTCGCCGAACCGCTCGTCGATCAGTTCCTCGGGGTCGGCCGCGTCCTCGAACGGGCGGCTCCGCAGCCGGTGGGCGAACGCGTACTCGGCCGCCTCGGCGACGTCGGACTCGATCACCTTCGGCCGCCCGTCGAGCGCGGCGAGCGCGCGGGCGGTCCGGGCGGTCGCGATGTCCGCCCGGTGACCGTCGACGCCGGCGTCCCGGCAGAGCGCGGCGATATCGCGCTTGAACTCCGTCGGGATCGCGGGTCGGCGGTCGCGGGTCCGCGACGCGCTCGCGGAGGGCCGCGGTCTCGTCGGCGAACGCCGCCCGGAGGTCGTCGCCGGTCTCGCCCTCGCCGTCGAGCGCCCGGTCCAGCACCGCGACGCGGTCGTCGACGTCGTCGCTGCCGGTTACCTCGACGCAGAGGTCGAACCGGTCCCGCAGCTGCGGACGCAGCTCACCCTCCTCGGGGTTCATCGTCCCGACCAGCGCGAAGTCGGCCGGATGCGTCACGCTCACGCCGTCGCGCTCGACCCGGTTCACCCCGCTCGCGGCGGCGTCGAGGAGGAGGTCGACCAGGTGGTCGTCGAGCAGGTTCACCTCGTCGACGTAGAGGACCCCGCGGTTCGCGCGCGCGAGCAGTCCGGGGTCGAACGTCGCCTCCCCGTCGAGCGCGTCCGCGACCCGAGAGCGTCCCGACCACGCGGTCGCGGGTCGCTCCGAGCGGGAGGGTCACGAGCGGCGCCGGGCGGGTCTCGACGGGGGGATCCGTGCGCGACCGGCAGTCCGCACACCGTCGCGTCTCGCCGCCCGCGTCGGGGTCCTCGCCGGGCGGCGGACAACCGTACGGGCAGTCGGCGACGGCGCGCTGGGCGGGCAGCAGGTCGGCGAGCGCCCGGACCGCCGTCGACTTGGCGGTCCCCTTCTCGCCGCGCAGGAGCGCCCCGCCGAGCCCGTCCTCGACGGCGAGCGCGAGCAGCCCCCGCTTGAGCCGCTCTTGGCCGACGATCGCCGGTAGCGGCGTGGAAACCTTTTTGGTTGTCTCTAATTCAATCACACTTGTGTTACCGCAGAGGAGGTTTAATAACTTGTGACGAAAATCGGCCTCTACACGGCGACCGAGAACGAGCTGGGGGCGGTGCAGGCCGCCGCCGAGCGACTGGACGGGATCGACCTCGCGGTCAGATCCGAGAGCGACCTCGACGGCGGCGACGACGCGGTCGCGTTCTGCGAGGAGCTCGCGGACGCGGCCGCCGCGGTGTTCTGGCTGCACGGCGCGGAAGACAGCATGCCGGGCTACGAGCTGGCGGTCGACCGGCTCCGCGAGGCGGGCGTCCCGCTGATCGTGAAGGCGACCGGCGACGCGTTCGCGGCCGAGGACACGACCGTCGCCGCGGACGACCGCGAGGCGGTGTCCGCGTACCTCGACCGCGGCGGCACGGTGAACATCGCCAACGCCGTCCGGTACCTCGCGAGAGAGTACACCGGGGGGGGCGGGCGGCGCCGAGGACGCCGAGAGCACGGACGGCGAGGGGTCCACCGACGCGGGGACAGACGCGGGCTGGACCGGCGAGGTCGCGGACCCGATCGAGCTCCCGACCGAGGGGGTCTACCACCCGGACCACCCGAGCGCGGAGATAGCGGACCTCCGGGCGACGTTCGACCCCGACGCCCCCACGGTCGGGATCTGGTTCTACGAGTCCCACTGGACCCACGAGAACGTCCGCTACGTCGACGCGCAGGTCCGGGCGCTCGAGGACCTCGGCGCGAACGCGCTGCCGGTGTTCTGTAACCCCGTCTCCGACGAGCCGGGCCAGGAGGACGCGCGCTGGACCGCGGAGCGGTACTTCACCGACGACGCCGGCGAGCCGGCCGTCGACGCCGTGCTCTCGTCGTTCATGTTCTCGCTGTCGATGAGCGAGCGCGGCCGCGACGGCGACGAGGCGGCCGCCGACCCCGAGGACGTGTTCCTCGACGAGCTGGGCGTCCCGGTGATCCAGACGGTGACGACCATGCGGTCGCGCTCGCGGTACGCGGCGAGCGACACCGGCGTGATGGGCTTCGAACTGGCCCTCTCGGTCGCGCTGCCGGAGTTCGACGGCAACGTGATCACCCACCCGATAAGCGGGAAGGAACGCACCGACGACGCCGCCGGGATCGGCTCGGCCCCCAAACAGCACTTCCCGATCGACGACCGCGTCGACCACGCGGCCCGGCTCGCGGTCAACTGGGCCCGGCTCCGCCACGTCCCCAACGAGGAGAAGCGCGTCGCCGTCGTGCTCCACAACTACCCGCCGAGCGACGACGGCATCGGGACCGCGTTCGGCCTCGACTCCCCCGAGTCGACGGTCAACCTCCTCGACGAGCTGGCGGCGCGGGGGTACGACCTGGGCCCCGGCGCGACCGGTCCCGGCGGCAGAAGCGGTACGGACGGCGGCGCCGGCCCCGGCCCGGTCGACGACGGTCAGGCGCTCATCGACGCGCTCACGTCCCAGCTCACCCTCGACGACCGGTGGGTCGCCCCCGAAGACGTCGCCGAGCGGAGCGTCGACACCGTCTCGCCGGACCGGTACGCGGAGTGGTTCGGCGACGCGGCCGAGGGCTTCCGCGAGGCCGTCGTCGAGGAGTGGGGCGACCCGCCGGACCGCCCGTTCGCGATCCCCGGCGTCGAGTTCGGCAACGTGCTCGTCACGGTCCAGCCGCCCCGCGGCTTCGGGATGGACCCTGAGAAGGTGTACCACGACTCCGACCTCCAGCCGCCGCACGACTACGTGGCCTTCTACGGGTGGCTGCGGAACGCCTTCGACGCCGACGCCGTCGTCCACCTCGGCACCCACGGCTCGCTGGAGTGGCTCCCGGGGAAGACGGTCGGGCTCGACGCCGACGCCGCGCCCGACGCGCTCGTCGGCGACCTCCCGAACGTCTACCCGTACATCGTCAACAACCCCGGCGAGGGGACGCAGGCGAAGCGCCGGTCGTACGCCGCCGTCGTCGACTACCTCACGCCGGTCATGCGCCGCGCCGGGACCTACGACGAGCTCGCCGAGCTGGAGGACCTCGTCCGGCGCTACCGGGAGGCCGGCGGCACCGAGGCCCGGACCGACGAGGGCGAGCGGCTCGCCGACCGCGTCCGCGAGGCGGTCGACGACCTCGACCTCGCGGTCGAGCTGGGCGTCGCCGGCGAGATCGACGAGCGCGTCGACGTCCGGGGGCCCGACGCGGCCGGGTCGACGCTCGCGGACGGGACGGTCGAGGGCGACGACGTCGCCGTCGACGAGCTGGTGGAGCGGATCCACACGTACCTCACGGACGTGAAGGACACCCAGATCCGGCTCGGGCTCCACACCCTGGGCGAGCCCCCGGCCGACGACCGGCTCGTCGCGTACCTCGTCGCGCTCACCCGGCTGGAGAACCCCGGCGGGCCGAGCCTGCGCGAGGCCGTCGCCGGCGTGCTCGGGGTCGACTACGAGCGCATGCTCGACGACCCCGGCGCGTACGACGAGACGCTCGGGATGACCTACGGCGAGGCCGCCGACGCGGTGTACGAGACCAGCCGGGAGCTGGTCCGGACGCTGGCCGAACACGGCTTCGACGTCCCCGAGTCGGAGGCCGAAGCGGCCCTGACGCCGAGACCACGATGAACCTCCTCGTGGTCGACGTCGACCCGCTCGGCGACGCGCGCGTCCGCGGCGGCGCCCACGACGAGCTGCGCGAGGCGCTGGCGTTCGTCTGCGAGACGGTCGCCCCCCCGGGTGCGCGGCGCCGCCGCCGAGGTCCCGCGGACCGTCGACGCGCTCGCGGGCGAGTACGTCCCGCCGGGCGGCTCCGGCGCTCCGACCCGCGGCGGCGTCGACCTGCTGCCGACCGGCCGGAACTTCTACACGCTCGACCCGCGGAAGGTGCCCGCGCGGTCCGCGTGGGAGGTCGGCCGCGAGATCGCGGCCGACGCGCTCGCGCGGCACCGCGAGGAACACGGCGAGTACCCCGCGGAGCTCGGCGTCGTCGCGTGGGGGACCCCGACCGTCCGGACCCGCGGCGAGACGATCGCGCAGGTGCTCGCGACGATGGGCGTCGAGCCCGTCTGGACCGACGCCGGCCGCGTCGAGGACGTGGAGCCGATCCCCCTCGACGAGCTCGGCCGTCCGCGGGTCGACGTGACCACCCGCGTCTCCGGGCTCTTCCGCGACGCGTTCCCGCAGGCCGCCAGCGTGATCGGCGACGCGGTCGACGCGGTCGTCGCGCTCGACGAGCCACACGAGATGAACTACGTGAAGAAACACGTCGAGGAGGCGGCGTCGGAGCTGGCCGCCGACGGCCACGACGACCCCGAGGCGGCGGCGCGCCACCGCGTGTTCACCACCCGGCCCGGCGGCTACGGGGCGGGCACGAACAAGGCGGTCGACGAGGGCAACTGGGACGACCGCTCGGACCTCGCCGACGTGTACGTCCAGTGGGGCGGCTACGCGCTCGGCTCGCGCGGGACCACCACGCCGGCGCACGACGCGTTCGAGCGCCGGCTCGGCAGCGTGGAGGCGACGGTGAAGATCGAGGACACGATGGAGCAGGACGAGTTCGACTCCTCCGACTGGTACGCGTTCCACGGGGGGCTCATCGCGGCCGTGACGGAGGTGTCGGGCTCGGAGCCGGCCGCCTACGTCGGCGACTCCTCGGACCCGGACCGCACCACCGTCTACACGAACGAGGAGAAGGTGCGCAAGGCGATGCGCGCCCGCGTGCTCAACCCCGACTGGATCGACTCGATGGAGGAGCACGGCTACAAGGGCGCCGGCGACCTCTCGACGACGGTCGACGTGACGCTCGGCTGGGACGCGACGACCGGCGTCGTCTCCGACCGGCTCTGGGACGAGGTCGCGGCGAAGTACGCCCTCGACGCGGAGCGGCGGGAGTGGATGCGGGACGTGAACCCCTGGGCGCTCGAGTCGATCACCGACACGCTCTTGGAGGCGGTCGAGCGGGGCCTCTGGGACGCGCCAGACGAGACGGTCGACCGGCTCCGCGACGTCAACCTCGCGGTCGACGGCGACCTGGAGGCGCGCGCGGCCGACGCCCCGGCGGAGGTGCCCGGCGATGACGACTGACGGCGACGGTCCGACGGGAGACGGGAACGGCCCGGCGACCGACGGCGGCGCGGCGGGCGACTTCGAGGCGTACGCCGACCTCGGCGCGACCACCGCCGACGCGATGGCGATCGCGGAGACGAGCATGGACCGGGTCCGCGAGATCGTCGGCCCGGAGACCCGAACGACCGCCTGCGCGCGAAGGCGGTCCACGCCACCGGCGACCCCGAGTTCCAGCACCTGCTGCGGTTCGCGAACGACCCGGTGCCGGCCGGCGCCCGCGCCGTCCTCGACGCGCGCCCGATCGTCACGGACATCACGATGGTGAAGGCGGGCGTCACCGGCCGCGGGCACGACTGCGAGGTGCGCAAGGCGATCGGCCACGGCGCCGAGCTGGCGGCGGAGACGGGGATGACCCGGACCGCGGCGAGCGTCCTCGAACTCGACGAGCGGGGCGTCTACGACGGGGCGATCGCGGTCGTCGGCACGCCCCGACCGCGGCGCTCGCGCTCGCGGACTGCATCGAACAGGGCACCCGGCCCGCGGTCGTCGTCGCGACGCCGGTCGGGTTCGTCAAGGCCGCCGAGAGCCGCGAGCGGGTCCGCGAGGTCGCGGCCGAACACGGCGTCCCGGCGGTCACGAACGTCGGCCGCCGCGGCGGCTCCGGGCTCGCGGCCGGGCTGACCAACGAACTCGTCCACGTCGCCAGCGACGTCCGGGACGGCGAGACGACGCTTGACCGTCTCGACGCGGGGGAGTCGTGAACGGCGAGGCGGGTCCCGCCGGCGCCGATCCCGCCGACGCCGATCCCGACGATGTCGATCCCGCCGACGCCGACCCCTACGACCTCGACGCCGGCCCCGACCCGGCCGACTACGCGGCGGCCGCCCCGGAGCCCGCGCGGCTCGACCGGGGCACCGATCGCGGCGACCCGTCTCCCGCCGAGAACCGCGTCGTCCACGCGGTCGGGGTCGGTCCGGGGAGCCCCGCGTACCTCGTTCCGCGGGCCGAGCGGGCGGTCCGCGAGGCGGACGTCGTCGTCGGATTCGAGACGGTGGTGGACCTCGTCTGCGACCGCACCGACGCCGACCTCCTGACCTGCGGCTACCGCGACGAGACGGACGCGCTGTGCGCGTTCGCGACCCGGGTCGCCGCCGGCGAGCGCGGGACGGCGGTGCTGATGGGCGACCCGAACCACTCGGGGTACCAGTTCGTCGGCAAGGTCGAGCGCGCGGTGGACGACGCGTCGGACGGGGCGGTCGACTGCCGCGTCGTCCCGGGGATCTCCTCCCTGCAGGTCGCGGCGAGCCGCGCGCGGACGCCCGTGGAGGACACGACGTTCGTCACGCTCCACAAGAGCGGCGACCTCGGACCGGGGCTCGCCCGGCTGCGGCGCGACGTCGGCGAGCGCCACCTCCTCGTGCTCCCCCGGCCGTTCGACTGGATGCCGGGCGACGTCGCGGCCGACCTGCTCGATCACGGCGCCGACCCGGACGCGGCGGCGCTCGTCTGCGAGCGGCTCACGCACGCCGACGAGGCGATCACGCGGACGACGCTCGGCGACCTCGCCGACGCGGCCGGCGGCGAGGGCCCGTCGTCGACGCCGTTCTCCGACCTCTCCGTGCTCGTCGTCCGCCGGTAGGGCGCGGTTCCGGTCTCAGGTGTCGCCCCGGCCGTCGGTCGCCACGGCCCGCGCGTTCGACACGAGGTCGGTCCCCGGCGAGGCGGTCCCCGACTCCGCGAGTACCCGCTCGCGTTCGACCGCCACCCGGATCGCCTCGGTCACGGCGGGGTCGTCGCCGAACGGCTCGGCGTAGTCGAGCCCGCCGCGCGCCACTTCGAGCCGTTTGGGGATCTCCTCGGTCGTCGCCTCGCAGTCGGCGAGAAAGAGCGGACAGACGGCCGCGCGGTCGGCCTCCAGGGTGTACCGGGCGCACTCGACCGCGGGACTCTGGAGGAGGAACGCCGTCCGCACCTCCGCGTACTCGTCGCGGAGCCGGTCCGCGTGGAACGCGGCCGCCTCGCGCGCGTGGTCCTCGCTGCTGTTCCCGAGCGCGACGAGCAGCAGCGAGTCGGCGTCGCTCTCCCCGCCGGCCGCCCCGTGGATCGCCCCGGTCACGAGGGGGCTCGTCCCGATCGGGTCGCAGTACCTGACGCCGCCGGGCAGCCGCCCGAGCGCGCGCGGGACGTCCCGCAGGGTCGCGTGGGTGTGCGCGAAGCACATCGGGACGGCGTAGATCCGGTCTCCGCTCACCCCCGACAGGGGGTCTCGCAGCTCGTGTGCCGGCTCCGAGCGGTACGTCGCCACCCGCACCTCGTCGACGATCCCCCGGTCGCGCAGCCGGTCCGCGTGCGTCGCCGCGACGGGCGCGACGGGCGATCGCCCGACGAGCACCAGTGTCTCTCGTGTCATATACAAATTCACTTGTTGTACTGCAATACTTCTTGCTCAGGGCGAGGGAAGCCATCGATAAATAGCTTGCCCACCGTCCCCGTCGGACGGTTGTGGGGATGCGTCCGGCCGGGTCGAGAGTCCGTCTTAGTAACCGTTATACACGGGGTGACCCATGCTGGAACTATGCAACGACGCGCTGTGGCCGTGTACGCCGCGCTCTTCGTGCTGGTCGCTGGCGCGGCCGGCGTGCTCACCGTGACGGCCGACTCGCCGGAGGTCACGTTCGAGAACCCGGACTACGAACTCTCGTCGGATGACACGTTCGCGGTCGACGGACAGGAGTACGTGCTCGCCGATGTCTCGGAAAGCGGCGGCGGCGGTGGCGGCGAGGCGACGATCACCGGCACGCTCGAACGCGAGTACACGGCGGAGCTCTCCGAGTCGTGGAGCAACGGGTCGACCGTCACCGTCGAGGACCAGGACTGGCGCGTGGAGATCGACGGCGAGAACGCGACCGCGTTCACCCTCGTCGAGGTGATCGACCGGCAGGCGATCCTCGAGGAGGACGACGCGGCGGACAACCAGACGATCGAACGCGACGACGGCGACTACGTCGCGGTCACGGAGGACGGCGAGACGACGCTCGTCCCGGCCGACGAGTACTTCCCGACGCCCGACGACCGGTCGTACGAGACCGGCGACTCCTTCGAGTACGACAACCAGACCGTGACCGTCGACGAGATCACGGCCGGCCAGGCCGTCCTCGTCTGGGAGGGCACGCAGACCGAGACGATCGAGGTCGAGGAAGGCGCCACGGTCACGCTCGCCGACTCGGAGTTCGTCGCCCACTTCCCCGACGCGTCGACGCTCCAGCTCTCGAGCGACATGGCGGCCTACCAGACGCAGCTCGCTCAGATCGACCGGTTCGACCGGTACAACGACGGGCTCACGCGGGTGATCGCCCTCTCCCTGCTCTCGACGGTACTGCTCCTGGCGGCCGCGTTCGTCCCCTCGCGGTACTGATTCTCGAATTCTTTCGTGGTACCGATCCCCGCGTTCGTTCCGCTTCCGCGACCGACCTCGGTCGTCGGCTTCGCCGCGTCGAACCTGGGTGTTTTAGATGTCTCCGCCCCTCTGAAAGAGGTATGACGTCGGCGACCAAGACGATGCGGGAGCTCGCGCCCCACTGGGCCGTGATGTTCCTCGTGATGATGCTCGGGCTGGGGGCCGTAGACCGGTATCTCGGCGACGCCGGGCTCCTCCCGGCGCTGGCGCTCGCGACCGTCGTCGCGTTCGGCTACCCGGCTCTCCTCCGCCGATTCGGACTCGCTCCCCCGGCCTGGCAGCGGTGAGTCGCTACGAGCCGTCCTCGAACG
>NZ_WPCE01000163.1 GCF_009742825.1 Halorubrum sp. CBA1125 | reverse complement strand
CCGCCTCGCGGAGCGCCGCGCCCTCCTCGGCGGTCACGCCGTAGGCCGGCAGCTCGTCGGTGTGGAAGATCCCGCCGGCGCCGTGGCGCTTGGCGTGGTCCGAGAGCTCCGTGCCGAGCCGGCGGTCCGGCTGGATCTCCCGGCCGACGAGCCCGTCGAAGCCGAACAAGGGGACCGCCGTCACTTTCCCGCCCGAACCGAGCGCGCCCCGGATCACGCCGGAGTCGGTGTCGGCGAAGACGTCCGTCACGTCGCGCGTCTCGCCCACGCTCGCGTCGCGCGCTCGGAGGGCGTCGCGGATCGCGAGCAGCTCAGCCTGTCTCCCGACCTCGCCGCGGACGATGTCCTCGATTCCCTGGAGGTCCTGGACGCCCTTCACCTCGACGCGAGCGCCCTCGGCGATGGAGACGTTGACGTCCTGGCGGATCGTGCCGAGCCCGCGCTTGACGGCCCCGGTCGACCGGAGCAGCATGCCGATGCGCTCGGCCGCCTCGCGGGCGCCCTCGGGGCTCCGGATGTCCGGTCCCGTGCCGATCTCGACGAGGGGGACGCCGAGCCGGTCGAGCGAGTAGACGACGCCGTCGTCGGTCTCCTCGACGCGTTTCGCGGACTCCTCTTCTAACATGAGGTCCTCGATCGACACGGTCCCCTCGCTCGTCTCGATCGCCCCGTTCTGGCCGAGCAGGATCGACCGCTGGAAGCCGGAGGTGTTCGAGCCGTCGATGACGAGCTTCCGCATCACGTGCGCCTGGTCGACGACGGAGATGTCGAGCAGGTCGGCGATCTGGAGCGCGACCGACAGGGCCTCGCCGTCGACACGGCGGGGCGGCTCGTCGTCCTCCTCGACGAGACAGGTGGTGTCGTACGCGAGGTAGGTGAACGCGCGGTCGACGCGACTCTCCTCGACGGCGGCCTCGTCGAGCTCACCCAGCTCGCTCTTCGTCGGGTGGAGCTTGCGGGTGATCTCCCGGTCCACTTCCTCGGGGTCGCGCTCGATCGTCGGGGAGTCACAGAACAGCTTCGTCGCCGTGTCGAGCTGCTGGTGGATCTCCAGCCCGGCGACGAGCCCCAACTCCTCGTAGTCGTACGGGGTCGCGTCCTCGCTCATTACGCCACCCTCCGGCGGCGCGGGACTAAAAGGGTGGCAGTTCGCGCGAGCGCCGATCGATCGTCGGAATGAACGTTGGAGACCGATGCCAGCGACGTGGTATCTACCTGAACGAGCGGTGGCGCGCCCCGGTGAGCGCCCGTATGCGGGCGCGAACCCGAGCGCGAGGGAGGTTGAGGGGACCCGCCGGTGGGTCCGGCGGGTCGCCGAGACCGAGGCTGGGGAGGGGTGAGGTGCGGGTGCGTTCCCGCGAACGGAGTGAGCGGGAACGGAAGTCGCGGCGCCGAGCGGAGCGAGGCGACCGTCTTCCGGTAGTGCTGTGCGGGGTGGGTCTCAAAGGGGCAGTCGCGAGGGCGAAGCACGACGACGCAAGCACTGGAAGGAGCGAGTGAAAGGAGCGACTGAAGCGCGCAGCGAGTCGCGCGAGCCCTCGCGACTGGGGCTTTGGAGGCCGTCACCGCCGACCCGGCGGTAGAGATCTATAACAGAGTGGCTGGGGCTTGGGATCCACACACCACATCACCAGCCGAGACGCAGTCGTCACTCGGCCAGTAGCGGTCGGCAGGAATTGTGCGTGGGTGCTGTCGTAGAGACAACACCGTGCATCGGGGGGTGTGCCCCGGCGATGCGTGGGACCGGATTTGAACCGGCGGACCTCTACAGGACAGCGCCCTCAACGCTGCGCCGTTGGCCTGGCTTGGCTACCCACGCTCGCGGCGTTCTGTCGCAGTCGCACGTATCCCTCCCCCGATTAAAAGCCCTTCCATTCGACGTGACACCGCGGTCGAGTCACGCGTGCAAGACGGATACAGAAGGGACGGACACGGACACGAAACGGACGGAAGCAGTGCCGCCCTCGGTGTCGCGGCGACCGGCTGCCTGGCAGAGGATCGGCACGCGTTTGGGAGCCGAGACCGTGTCACTGCTCATGTCCGACTGGGCCCGCGAGAACGTCACCTTGCTGACCGCCGTCTGCTCCGCGGGCGCGCTCGCGCTCGTTTTCGGCGCCGTCGGCGGCGTGATCCCGAGTTCCGTTCTTCCGCGTGCCGGTGACGCCGTCCTCGCCGCGATTCCGCACGTCAACGCCGCCGTCTCGCTCGCGGCGATCGCGGCGATCCTGCTCGGGTGGCGAGCGATCGCTCGCGGGGACGTCCGGCGCCACCGCGCGCTCATGCTGACGTCGTTCTCGCTGTTCTGTGCGTTCCTCGTCGCGTACCTCTACCGGCTGATCCACGTCGGAACCGCCGAGTTTCCCGGTCCCGAGGTCGTCTACTCGTACGTGTACCTTCCCTTCCTCGCCGTCCACATCCTGCTGGCGATCGTCTGTGTCCCGTTCGTCTTCCACGCGCTACTGCTGGCCGCGACCCGACCGCCCACTGAACTACAAAACACTCGACACGCGCGGGTCGGGTCGGTCGGTGCCGTGCTCTGGCTGATCTCCTTCGCGATGGGGGTCGGCGTCTACCTGCTGTTGTACCACCTGTACTGACCCGAGACGGCGGCGCCGGACCGGCGCCGGTCACGGTCACGGCCACGGCGTCCGCCCTACGCCGCCCCGTTCGCCTTCTTGTGGACCGCGTAGAACAGCGGCACGAGCAACGCGCCCGCGACGCCGAAGCCGAGCGCGAGCGCGGCGATGTCGTTGACGGTGAGGGGTCGACTGCCGCCGCTCGTCTCGCCGTCGCCGCTGGTTCCGCCGTCGCCGCTGGACCCACCGTCGCCGCTCGATCCTCCGTCGGGGTCGATCAGTTCGTCGTCGACGGAGCCGACCGCGACGGCGCCCTTCATGCCGATCGCCTCGTGGGGCTCGCAGACATACTGGAACGCGTCGCCCTCGGCGGCGTCCGCGAACGTGTACTCGAACGTCTCTTCCGCCGAATCGACCGCGGAGCCGCTGGAGAACGTCCCGTCGGTCGCGACGACGTTGTGGCTGCCGCCCTCGCCGGTCCACTCCCAGACGACGGTCGTCCCCGGGTCGATCAGGATCGCGGCCGAGCCGAACCGCAGGCCGTTCTCGCCGGCGCCGACCGCGACCGTCACCTCGTCGCGGCCGCGGTAGTCGTGCGTGCCGTCGTAGTTGTCGACGTCGTCCAGCCAGCCGTCGTACTGGGCGGCTGCGGTCCCGCTCCCTGCGGCGACCCCCGTGGCGACGGCCGCTCCGGCGGCTCCGACGCGGAAAAATCCGCGCCGGCTCATCGACGTGTCGCCCGCGTTCGCTGTCATACCTCCACGTCCGGTCGTGGACGTATTTAAGCCCGCGGCGATTCTCGGGGCGTCGGATCGACGCCGAAGCCGTTCGGGGCGTCCTCCAAGCCGTCCGAGACGCCCTCAGTCGTCCGCCGGCGTCGGCTCCGGCCCGGCGTCGTCGATCTCCCGGTCGGTCGCCTCGCCGTCGACGTCGAACGGGTACTCGCCGGTGACGCAGCCGAGACAGAGGTCGCCCCGGCCCTCGCCGAGCGCGTCCGCGACGGCGTCGATCGAGAGGTACGACAGCGAGTCGGCGCCGACCTCGGCGCGGATCTCCTCGGTCGAGCGGTCGGCGGCGATCAGTTCCTCCCGGGTCGCCATGTCGATCCCGAAGTAGCAGGGCGCGAGGATCTGGGGCGCGCCGATCCGGAGGTGGACCGCCTCGGCGCCCGCCTCCCGGACCAGGTCCACGAGCTGCGTCGAGGTCGTTCCGCGGACGATCGAGTCGTCGATGATGGTGACCGACTTCCCCTCCACCGTCGACCGTATCGGGTTGAGCTTCAGCCGGACGGCGCGCTCGCGCTCGTCCTGGGTCGGCATGATGAACGTCCGACCCACGTACCGGTTCTTCATCAGCCCCTCCGCGAACTCGACGCCGCCGTCGCCCTCGCCACGGGGCTCGCCGTCGGCGGTCGTCTCGGCGGCGGCGTCGGCGTAGCCGGAGGCGAACGCGCGCCCGGAGTCGGGTACGGGCATCACGACGTCGGTCTCCACGCCGGACTCCTCCCAGAGCTTCCGGCCGAGGGTCCGGCGCACCTCGTACACGAGGTTGTCGTCGATCACGGAGTCCGGGCGCGCGAAGTAGACGTGTTCGAAAAAACAGTGGGCGGTCGATTCGCGCTCGACGAGCTGGTAGGTGTCGTACCCGCTCCCGTCGGGATCGAGGACGACCAGCTCGCCGGGGCGAACGTCGCGGATCAGCTCCCCGTCGAGGGTGTCGATGGCGGCGGACTCGCTCGCGAGGACGTACCCGCCGTCGATCTTGCCGAGACACAGCGGGCGGTTGCCGAGCGGGTCGCGGACCCCGAGGACGGTGTCGTCGTGGGTGATCGCCAGCGAGTACGAGCCGTGGATCCGGTTCATCGTGTGTTTGACCGCGCGCACGAGGTCCTCTTCTAAGAGGTTGCGCGCGAGGTCGTGGGCGATCACCTCGGTGTCGCCGTCGGAGGTGAACGCGTGGCCGGCCGCCGCCAGCTCCTCGCGGACCTCTGTGGCGTTCACGAGGTTCCCGTTGTGCGAGAGCCCGAGCGATCCGGACTTGAAGGAGACCGAGAACGGCTGCGCGCAGCTCTTGTCGAGGCTCCCGGCGGTCGGGTAGCGGACGTGCCCGATCCCGGTGCCGCCCGACAGCGACTCCAGGTCCTCGAGTTCGAAGGCGTCACCGACGAGTCCCCGCTCGACGTGGCTGTGCTGTTGGAACCCGTCGTGCGTGACGATCCCCGCGGACTCCTGTCCGCGGTGTTGGAGCGCGTACAGCGCGTAGTACAGCGGCCGCGCGGCCTCGCGGTCCGCGAGCGAGACGCCGACGACGCCGCACTTCTCTCGCGGCTCGTCGGCCGAGTGGTCCCCACCGGCGTTCATGTACGCTAGGACGAAGAGTAGCAGTCGATAAAAACCCTCGTGTTCGTGGCCTATCGTCGGCTCTGTCGAGCAGATATATCCACGAACGTGGATAGAAAATCGCGGTACCGCGGACGGTCGCGTCGGACGCCGGGAGGTGTTCTCCCCGTCCGACGGCCACTCGTTCTCGGCCGCTTGCTCCACTCGACGGCTACTCCTCTTCGGCTGCCTGTCCCCCGTCGATCAGTTCGTCCAGACGCGCGAAGTACTCCTCGCGAGGCACCTGGTAGGCGGCCCGGTAGTCCACGTCGCCGGCGACGAACCGCTCGGCGACGTCGACGGCGGCGGCCGCGCCCGCCTCGCGCTCGTCGTACGTCTCCGCGACCGCCTCGATCTCGGGCTCCAAGAAGAGCACGACGTGCCACTCGTCGGTCGCGTACTGGCCGGATCCGGGGCGAGCCTTCCGCGACCCGTTGGTCAGGTAGATCGTCGGGAGACACGCGTCGGGGAGGTCGCCGCCGTCGAGGACGTCCGGGCGGTACACGAGGATGGCCCGGCCGCTCGGCTCCTCGTTCCACACCCGCCAGCCGTCCGGCAGCGCCTCGAAGCTCATGGAACAGGCTCGGTCGCGGAGGTTTGAAAGGCCCGCGTTCCGGAGCGGCGGGCGGCCGTCGAGCGCTCCGTCTCAGCCGACGATCGCCGACCCGCCCGGCGGCAGGAACTCCTGGAGCCGGTCGGCGCTCGCGACCTTGCGCACGAACGACTGGTCCGTGAACCGCGACTTCAGCTCGCGGTACACCATCATCGCGGCGTCGTTCTGGGCGTACTTGCCCGGCTCGACCGTCACGCTCGTCGCCGCTCGGTCCGCGATCGCCGAGGGAGGCCCCCCGATAGCGCGGGTGACCGGTTCACACTGGACGCCGACGGCGACCCGGCACGGCACGTCCTCGAAGTACGTCCGGTCGCCGCGGATCACGAAGCTCCCCTTCTCGATGTACTCGCCGCTCTCGGGCGTCTTCGAGACCTGGCCCGGCTCGACCATGTACGCGTCGCCCGCGCCCCGGCCGTCCTTCCAGTCCGAAGAGTACGACACGGCGAACTGTGCGGCCTCCCGCAGCGTCTCCTCGTCGAAGTCGACGGGGTCCGCCGACTCGGACGGGCCAGAGGCTTTGAGCACCGTGACGGGACCGCCGTGCGCCTGCGTGTGGAAGAAGCGGTCGTGTTTGCCCATGTACTTCTTCACGATCTCCTCGTTCTGGTCGGCGTTGCGCCCGCCGATGACGAGGTAGCCCGAGGCGGTGTGGAACCAGCGGAACCGCTCGTACCAGTCGTCCGGCCGGCGAACCGGGATCGACGACCGGGAGAGCCAGTCGGTCTCGTACTCGTCGCCGTCTCCCCCGTCCTCGGCGTCGTCGCCCGTTCCGTCCGTTCCGCCTGTTCCGTCCCCGTCGCCGTCGTCGGCCTCCCAGGCCGCCTTGCGCTCCTTGACCGCCTCCAGCTCCTCGCGGGTCGACTCGATCGCGGCCTCGGCGCCCGCCTTCTTCTCTTCGACCCGCTTCGCCTCCTGGTAGAGCCGGTCGGCGTTGACCTCGACGCCGGCGGCCGCGTCGAGTTCGACCGTCACCGCCCCCTCGTCGCTCTCGTCGTCGGCCGCGTCGAGTTCGACCGTCACCG
>NZ_WPCE01000187.1 GCF_009742825.1 Halorubrum sp. CBA1125 | reverse complement strand
CGGCGAGCGCGCCGGTCCCGACCACGAACGCGTGAAAGCGGGGGCGCGTCGTCCGGCGCTCGACCAGCGGGCCGACGAGCAAAAGCGAGAGCGCGTTCGCGAACAGGTGGCCGATCGAGCCGTGCGCGTACACGCTGGTGACGAGCGCCCACGGCGCGACCGCCAGCGGAGCCGACAGCGCGAACACGCCGGCGAGGCCGACGACCCCGAGCACGGCTTGGAGGAGGCCGACGAGGAGGGCGACCGCGAGCGTTTCGAGCGTGGCGCGCATCACCGGTCGTTGCTCGCGGAGCGGCTTAATTGGTGGACTCGCCGGACGAACCGTCCGCTCGTCGCTCAGATCACGCCGTCGGCGTACGTCCGCTCGACGAGCCACATCCGGGCTGGGTCGGCGTCGGCATCGGCCACGGACGGTCGTCCGATATCCACACGCAAACGGGTTGTGGGTGATCTCCGAACCGGCCTTCGGGAGCCCCCGAACCGCCAGCGTTATATGTTTTAGGCCAACCTAAACAGTCATATGACGGACCGCTCGCACGCCGTTCGGCTCCGCGACCGCCTCTCCCGCGGTCACTTCACCCTCGTCGGGACGGTCGTCGTCCTCGTTGCCGGCGCGCTGGTCGCCGCGCGGTACGTCGACGTGGGGGAGATCGCCGCCGCGGTCGCCGACGCGGACCCGACGCTCCTGGGGGCCGCGGTCGCGGTGTACGCGCTCTCCTGGCCGCTCCGAGGGCGGCGGTACGGGGACGTCCTCGCGGTGATGGGCCCACGCCTCCGGACGGGCTTTCTCACCGCCGCCGTGTTCGCGAGCCAGACCGCGAACCTGATCGTTCCGGCGCGGGCCGGCGACGGCGTCCGCGCGTACCTCCTCAAGCGCCGCCGCGACGTCTCGTATCCCACTGGGATCGCCTCGCTGGCGGTCGAGCGCGCGTTCGACCTGGTGGCGATCGCCGCGCTCGGCGGTCTCGGGCTGGCGGCGCTCGCCGCCGGCGAGCGCTCGGTCGGCACCGGGGGGGCACAGACGCCGCTTTACGCCGCGGCCGGACTGGCCGCGGTGGCGGTGCGCTTGCCGCGGCGACGGTCCTCTTCGCCCGGAGCGACCGCCAGATCGGGCCGACGCTCCGCGACCGAGCTCGCGACTCCCGGTTCTCGCGGCTCGCCGGCGCGACCGACGCCGCGGTCAGGTTCGGGACGGCAGTCCGCGTCGTCGCCGCCCGGCCGCGCCGGCTCGCGGCAGTGTTCGGCTGGAGCCTCGCCGTCTGGGCCGCCGACGTGGCGACCGCGGTGTTCGTGCTCGCCGCGATCGTGGGGTTCGACGGCGGGGTCGTCTCCGCGTCGGTCCTCGTCGCCGTCGGGACGCTCGCGGTCAGCGCGGGGAACCTCGCGAAGGTGCTGCCGCTCTCGCAGGGCGGCGTCGGCCTGTACGAGGCGGCGTTCACCGGACTGGTCGTCGGCACCACCGGCATCCCGGCCGAGGCGGCGCTCGCGGCGGCCGTCCTCGACCACGCGCTGAAGAACGCGGTCACGCTCGCGGGCGGCGGCGCGGCCGCGCTCGCGCTCAACGTCTCCCCGACCGCCGCGGCCGACGAGGTGGAGCGGTCGAGGGGCGGACCAGGGATGTCGAGCGCCGGAACGCCGGTGTCGGACGGAGGTACGGCCGACGAGACGACCGAATCAGCAGATTTTTAGGCTAGCCTAAAAACTTGGGAACATGGCCGAACGCCGCTCACGAGGAACCGACGCAGACATCTGTGTCATCGTCCCGACGATCCGCGAGTACGAGTGCGTCCGCGCGTACGTCGAGAACGCTCGCCGCCACGGCTTCGACATCTCGCGGCTCCACTTCGTGCTCGTCACCGAGGACTTCTGTGACGTCGCGGCGATGCAGGCGATGCTCCGCGACCTCGGCGTCTCCGGCGAGGTCTTCGACGGGACCCGCCGCGAGGAGTGGTACGCCGACCACGACGTCGAAGAATACGGTCACGTCGTTCCGGCCGCGAGCCACGCCGAGACGAGCTTCGGGCTGCTGTACATGTGGGCCGACGAGTCGTTCGAGTACGGGATCTTCATCGACGACGACACGCTCCCCCACGACGAGGACTACTTCGGTCGCCACATGGAGAACCTCGCGTTCGGCGGGGAGATCGAGCGCGTGCGCTCCGACGAGCACTGGGTGAACGTCCTCTACCAGAACGCCGACGAGCACGGGCTCTACCCCCGCGGGTACCCCTACTCGGCGATGGGCGAGACGGTGGAGACCGACACCGTCGAGGTCGACGCCGGCGAGGTCGTCGCCTCGCAGGGACTGTGGACGAACGTCCCCGACCTCGACGCCGTCCGGATCCTGATGGACGGCGACCTGGAGGGGCAGGCGCAGACGCGGACGACCACCGACGACTTCGGCGAGGA
Source organism: Halorubrum sp. CBA1125 (assembly GCF_009742825.1). GTDB lineage: Archaea > Halobacteriota > Halobacteria > Halobacteriales > Haloferacaceae > Halorubrum. Next base: position 2,934 of record NZ_WPCE01000187.1, on the reverse strand, counting down.
CTTCGTCGCGGCCCGCGGGAACTACCTCACCGTCTGCTCGATGAACCTCGCGTTCCGCCGCGAGGTGATCCCCGCGTTCTACCAGCTCCCGATGGACGACAACGAGTGGGACGTCGGACGGTTCGACGACATCTGGTCGGGCGTGTTCCTGAAGCGCGCCTGCGACGTGCTCGGCAAGCGGATCTACAACGGGCGGCCGCTGTGTGAGCACAACAAGGCCGCGCGGTCGACGTTCGACGACCTCCACAACGAGGTGGCCGGACTCGAACTCAACGAGCACCTCTGGGAGCTGATAGACGACGCCGGCGCCGACGCCGACGGGTACGCCGAAGTGTACGACGCGATGGCCGATCGGCTGGTCGACGGCGAGTTCGACGAGTACCGGAACGGCGCGTTCTTCGGTCACGTCGGCGAGCACATGCGCGACTGGCTCGACTGCCTCGACGCGCTCCGGCGGACGCCGGCGGTCGCGGACGACTGAACCGACACGACTAAATAAATTTAGGCTACCCTAAAACACATGACGAGACACGACCGAGACGACCGAGACGAACGGGACGGAGGCGACGTTCGACGGCGACGGTTCCTCGCGGCGGCGGGCGCGGTCGGTACCGCGGGAATCGCCGGTTGCATGGGCTTCGGAAACGACGGCGAGGACGCCGGCGACGGCGGCGACGGCGAGGACGCCGGCGACGGCGATGACGGCGCCGACGGCGGATCGGCGGTCGGTCAGATCGGCTCCGGCCGCGAGGGGCGGGGACTTCCCGGCGGGACGCCGATGGCCGAGATGCCCGCGCTGGAGGGCGAGCTCACCGTCTACTCCGGCCGCGGCGAGTTCCTCGTCGGCGAACTGGTCGGGTACATCGACGACCGCTACGACGACTTGGACCTGACCGTCCGGTACGGCGGCTCGACCGACTTGGTGAACCAGATCGCCAACGAGGGGCAGGGCTCGCCCGCCGACGTGTTCTACTCGGTCAACTCCGGCGCGCTCGGCGCGCTCGCCGACGCGGGGCGCACGCAGGCGCTCCCGTCCGACGTGACCGACAAGGTGCGTTCGGAGTTCCACACCGAGCAGTGGGTCGGCACCTCCGGGCGGGCCCGCACGGTCCCATACAACACCGACGAGTTCGCCGAGAGCGACATGCCGGACGACATCATGGTGTACCCCGAGGAGTTCTCGGGCGACCTGGGATGGGCGCCGTCGTACGGCTCCTGTCAGGCGTTCGTGACCGCGATGCGGCTGCTCGAGGGCGAGGAGCGGACCCGCGAGTGGCTCGAGACGATGGTCGAGCGCGGCGCCCGAACGTACCCGGACGAGTTCGTCACCTGTCAGGCGATCGCCGACGGCGAGATCGACGCCGGGTTCACGAACCACTACTACATCCAGCGCGTGCTCGACGGCAACCCGAACGCGCCGATCGCCACCTCGTTCACCGAGGGCGACGCGGGCGCGATGTTCAACGTCGCCGGCGCCGCCGTCGTCGACACCGCGTCCGACGCGGACCTCGCGTCGAACTTCGTCCGTCACCTGCTGTCGGCGGAGGCGCAGGACTACTTCGCGCGCTCTACCTTCGAGTACCCGCTGATCCCGGAGGTCGAGCCGATCGGCGACCTCCCGCCGATCGACGAGCTCGACGTCCCGGACATCGACCTGACGCAGCTGTCGAACCTCGAGCCGACGATCGACCTCATGCGCGAGGCCGGCGTCCAGATCTGAACATCCGTCGCTGAACACCCGCCACCGATCTTCGTGTCAGTCTTCTCATCTGTCTTCCACCCCCGCCGGCTCGCGACCCGCCTCCGCCAGCGGCTCGCCCGCGCTGACCGGGTGACGCTCGGTGCGGCTCTCGTCTCCCTCGCCGCCGGCGTCCTGACGTTCGTAGTCGCCGCGACCATCTTCTCGCACCACTCCGCCAATCACGACGAGGGCGTCTACCTCACCCAGGCCGCGCTGCTCCTGGGCGGCCAGCTGGAGTTCCACGCCGGCGCGCTCGCGGACGCGTTCCACCCGTGGTTCTTCATCGAGGACGGCGGTCGGCTCTACCCGAAGTACAACCCCGTTCCGGCGGCGACGTTCGCGGTCTCGATGGCGCTCTTCGGCGAGCCGCGCGTCACCCTCGCGGCGATCGCCGCCGGCAACGCCGCGCTCGTGTACCTGCTCGGGTCGCAGGCGTTCGGCCGCCGGGCCGGCCTCGCCGCGGCCGTCCTGTTCGCCGCGTCGCCGATGGCGATCGCGACCTCCTCGGCGTTCCTCCCGTACGCGCCCACGACGTTCTTCAACCTGATCTTCGCGGTCGCGTACCTCCGGAGCGTTCGCGACGGATCCCTGCGGGCCGCCGGGGTCGCGGGCGTCGCGATCGGGATCGCCTTCTTCGCGCGGCCGTACACCGCGGTGCTTTTCGCCACCCCGTTCATCTGCCACGCGCTGTGGCGGGTGGGGTCGGCGCTCGCGAGCGTCGGCACCGGGAGGTCCGTCTCGACGCCGCGCGCGCTCGCGGCCGGCGGGCTCCGTGGACTCCCGGGCCCCGTCCGCCGTCACGGGCTGACGGCGCTGTTCGGCACCGGCTTCGTCGGCGTCACGCTCGCGTACAACGTCCGGATGACGGGGTCGCCGCTCGTCTTCCCCTACCAGGCGTTCGCGCCGATGGACGGCCCCGGGTTCGGCGAGCGGCGGATCCTCGGCCACTCGGTCGAGTACACGCCGGAACTCGCGCTGGAAGCGAACTGGTACGCGCTCCAGGAGATCGCGACGCTGTGGCTCGCCGGCGGGCCGCTCGGCACCGTTCTGGCGCTCGGCGGCGTCGTCGCCGCGGTCTGGGGGTGGCGCGCTCGGGGAGACGTGGGCCGCCTCGCTCGCGGTCACGCCGTCGGATCCGCGACGGTCGCCGACGGCGGCGACGAGGCCGCCGATTCGTCCGGTGCCCCCGGTTC
>NZ_WPCE01000199.1 GCF_009742825.1 Halorubrum sp. CBA1125 | reverse complement strand
CGAGGCGGCCGACGGCGAGGCCACCTTCGACCCGTTCGACCACGTCGTGTTGGGGAGCCGCGGGCGGACGGGGCTGTCGCGTATCGTGCTCGGCAGCGTCGCCGAGGGCGTGGTCCGCCGGGCCGAGGTCCCGGTGACGGTCGTCCGCTGAGGCTACTGGCCCGGTTCGGCCGAGCGCACCGAACTCAGTCCGTCTCCTGGGCGCGCTCGACCGAGACGATCTCGCCGACCATCGACCAGCTGTCCTCGTCCGGACCCGATCGCCCGAGGAGGATCCGCTCGTAGTCCTCCGAGGAGATAAGCCGGAAGTCGGCGTCGCGGTCGGCGTCCGTCCGGACGCCCTCGCCGCGGAACTCTCGCTGGAAGAACTCCGTCGACGAGAACTCGAAGACACCGGTCTCGCCGGTGTCGAGTTCGATCCGCACCGGTCGCGGCTGGACGTTGTGGATCTGCTTCGCGATGGGGTGGAGATCCGGCATGCCCGCGACTCGTCGCGGTGCGCAGATAAAAGCGCCGTCCCGGCAGACCGCCGTACTAAGTTAATACCTCTCGGCGCGTTGAGACATGGGATCAGCCATGATAACAGCGTCACTCAACTACCTCCGTGACGGCGACGACGTCGTCGTCACGACCGTGATCGGCGGTCTCCTGCTCCTCGCGAGCCCGCTCGTCGTTCCTTCGGTGCTCGTGCTCGGGTACCTCACCCGCGTCGTGCGACGGACCGCCGACGGCGACGACGTACCGCCCGTCTTCGAGACCTGGGCGGACCTCCTCGTCGATGGTCTGAAGGCGTTCGTCGTCACGTTCGTCTACTCGCTGCTGCCGCTCGCGATCGTCGCGGTCGCCGCCGTGTTGGGCGTCGGGGCGTTCGTCGTGGCACCGGGCGGCGGCGCCGGCAGCTTCATGGGATCCTTCGTCTTGGGAATCCTCGTGCTGCTCCTCGGGATCGCCGCCCTCGTCGTCTCGCTCGTCGGCCTCTACGTGACGCCCGCAGCGCTGGCCACCGTCGCCGACTCGGGACGCGTTGGCGACGGCTTCGCCCTCGGGACGCTCTGGAGCGTCGTCACGAAGCGGACGTACGCGACCGGCTGGCTCTCGGCGGTCGCGGTCGTCCTCGCGGGCGCCCTCGCCGTCGGCGTGCTCTCCGTGGTCCCCGTGCTGGGAACGATTGCCGGGGTCTTCGTGCAGTTCTACGCGTTCGTCGCCGCGGCCGCTATCCTCGGCTGGACCTGGACCGACGTGCGCCCGGTCGCGACCGAGGTGACCGAGCCGGATCCCGCGGAGCGCCCCGTGGTGTAGCGGATCCGGAGAGTGTCACACAACCGTTTTCATACCCGTTCTTCGCTTCATCGGCTCGTTCAATACAGAGAGTGTATCCATCACACCCACGTTGGTTCGGAGATGCTCTCAGCGTCCCGAGTCGGGTCGGGGTACTTCGGCGTCCATCCCAACAGATCGGCGGCCTTGGCATTCGAGAGCGCGGCCTGTCTCCCTTCCAGTTCGCACTCGTCGGGGAGCGCCCCACAGATCGCCTCGACGAGTTCCGCCGTTGGGCGACCGAGGTAGTTTTCGTCGGCGGCACAGAGGACCGCTTCGTGGCCCTCGTGTTCGCTGGCCAGAGCGGCTTCGACCATGCGAGCGACGTCACGCACGTCGACGTACGAGCCGAAGTTACCGCCGGTCACGTCCCTCGCGAGGTCGACGTTTTCTTCGGATGGCCGGGCTCGGGACCGGTCAGGACCGAAGATCGTGGCGGGCCTGATCGTCGTGACTGACACGTCGTCCCGCCGGGCGACCGTCCCGGCGATCTCTTCGCAACAGACCTTCGAGAGCCCGTAGGAGTCTTCCGGCCGGCATTCGTGCCGTTCGTCGATCGGAAGGTAGTCCGGCATCCACGCCGATTCCGCAAACAGCGCCCCATAGACCGCCTGCGAGGACGTCCAGACGAGGTCGATACCGGCTCGCCCGGCCGCCGTGAGCACGTTATACGTGCTCTTGGTGTTGTTCTCGAAGACGCGCGTGCCGGGATTGTAGACCGGGTCCGAGATCGCGGCCAGGTGAACGATCGCGTCCGGATCAACGTCGTGGACCAGTTCCCAGGTTGTCCCCTGGTCGGTCAGGTCGAGGGCCCAGAAATCGGCGTTCACTCGGTGTCCGGCCGGCCGGTCGAAATCGACGCCCACCACGTGCGTCCCGTCGTCGGCCAACCGATCGACGACCCAGGGGCCGATGTTCCCGAGCGCACCCGTTACGAGCACCACATTGACGTCGTAGTCGAACTCTGACATCTATGGCTCACCCCTCTACAGTTGTGTCACTATCCGTATAATCCTTGTTGCGAGGGACCCACACCCCTGAATACTCGTCTGGAAAGAACGTCTCGAACAGTAGCAGAGGCGCGCTGTGTACGCAGTACGGACTGAAGAACATACAACATGGTGAAAACAACTCCTCGTGACGTGTTCTGTGACGCTCTCGATCCGGGATATCGGTGATACGGTATCGACGGTTCAGAGTTGCCGCCATGCGGTCGGCTCCACCCGTGAGAATCGAACCGCGTCGAAAAGCCGCATCCCCGAACGACCGCAAAAAGTCCCGTAGACGGCCGCGTTACGCTTCGAGGACGTCGTCGTACTCGCCGGCGTCGACGCGGTCGTCGAACGTCCGGGCGTCCTCGCCCTCGATGGTGACGCCGAGGGAGGCGCAGGTGCCGCCGACCTCCTTGGCGGCGTTCTTCACGTCGTACGCGAGCAGGTCGCTCGACTTCTGCTCGGCGACCTTCTTCACCTGCTCGATCGACAGGTCCGCGACGAAGTTCTTCTGCGGCTCGCCGGAGCCGGTCTCGAAGCCGGCCTCGTCTTTGATTAGCTCGGCCGTCGGCGGGACGCCGACCTCGATGGTGAACGATCCGTCGTCCTCGTACTCGACGGTCACCGGGACTTCCATCCCGTCGAACGCGGCGGTCTCCTCGTTGATCCGGGACACGACGTCCTGAACGTCCACCGGCGTCGGGCCGAGCTCCGGACCGAGCGGCGGTCCGGGGTTGGCCTGCCCGCCGGGGACGAGCGCTTCGATAGTTCCAGCCATACCCGTACGAACCCGGCGGCGACTTTTAACGGTTGTTTTTTCGGGCAGGGGGCGCCAGCGGTTCGCATACGGCCGTCGACGGGTCAGACACCTCCAGACGACGGGGCAGGGTATCACGGAACTGTTCGCATAGCCGCGGGTATCCCAATCCGAGTCGGTCGAGACAATCGAAGCGACGAGATCCACTGTGCGGTCGGTGTCGCTGGCGACAAGGCTGGGGCTTTGGCGGTTGTTCTCCGGGGTCACGCGCAGTTCGTACCGCCGAGCGGCTGGGGCTTTGGGGACGTTCCGCGGCGACGACCTGCGTCGTGCCGAGCGGCTCGACCTCACTTGAAAACCTCACCTGAAACACCGATCAATCCTACGGATCCGAGTGACAATCACGCACATAACTATATCTCCTCACGAGTCCTATATGATCGTTGGTGATTCTAATGTCACAAGCAACTGCCACCAGAAACGTCGAGCTCCTTGAGGAGGGATACCGCGCGTTCAACGATACTGACATCGAGAGCGTCATGGCCATCATGTCCGAGGACATCGAGTGGACCGAACCCAGTGGCCTCCCGTTCAGCGGCACCCACCGTGGACCCGAGGCTATCGTCGAGAACGTCTTCACCCCCGTGATAGAGCAGTTCGAGGACCTCACACTCGAGGTAGACCGCTTCGTCGCCGACGGCGACACCGTCGTCGCTCTCGGGACCGCCAGAGGGCGGGGCCGCGAGACCGGCACGGACATCGACAATCCGTTCGCGCACGTCTACGACATTGAGGACGGGGAGATAACCCGGTTCGTCCAGTACACGAACACGTACCTCTGGCGGGATGCCATCGGCGCGTAAGCTCTGGTCCGATATCGATAGCGACACGCCCCCTCACCGTTTTTTCCGAACGGATCACACACGCAGGTTCGTGCCATTCCCTTCACGGCTCGGCGTGGGTCGTCTCCTCGGCGGCCGAGCCGTCCGCGTCACGCCCCGGGACGAACGTTCCCGTCTCCCGACGGACGCCGACGAGGAGCGCGATCCCCGCCGCCAGCGGGACCGCCGCACACGCCGCGTAGACCGGCGTGAACCCGACGGTCTCGACGAGCGGCAGCGACACCATCGGACCGAGCCCGCCGCCGACGTCGCCGAAGACGTTGTTGGTACCGGAGGCCCGTCCCATCCGTTCCTCCGGGGTCAGGTCGGCCAGCAGCGCCATCATCGGGCCGCTCGTCCCCCCTTGTCCCGCCCCGACGAAGACGCACGCGATCCCTAAGTCGAGCGTCGAGCCCGCCCGCGCCAGAAGGAGGAACCCGACGAACGAAACGACGAGGAACCCGAGGAGGATCGGCGTCCGCGACTCCCGGCCGTCGGAGGCACGGCCCCCGACGAACATGAACACGGTCGCGGAGACCACGGTGCCGGCCATGAACAGCCCGGAGGTCCCCTGCGGATCCAGCCCGAGGAGGGAGATGTCCTTCTCGCCCAAGAACAACACGAGCGTGGCGAACAGCGCCCCGATGTACGCGAACATCAGCCCGAAATTGACGAGCCCGACGGTCACCGCCGGGGTCGAGGTGTCGACGTCCCACGGCTTGACCGACTGCTTCTCGCCCTCGGTCGTCACGTGCGTCTCGGGGACGAGCCGGTACGCGACGAGGCTGGCGAGGAGCGCGAACGCGGCCGCGACGACGAACGCCGCGACGTTGCCGGCGAGCGCGGAGACGACGCCGCCGAGGACCAGCCCGGCGGGAAAACCCATCGTGATGCCGCCGCGGACGACCCCCATGTTGGTGCCCCGCGAGCCGCTGTCGGAGACGTCGGCGGCGATGGTGTAGGCGGTCGCGAACACCGCGGCCGAGCCGACGCCCCAGAGGACCCGTGCGAGGACGAACCAGGTCTCCGGGGCGACCGCGAACGCG
>NZ_WPCE01000037.1 GCF_009742825.1 Halorubrum sp. CBA1125 | reverse complement strand
GCCGCCGTCGCCCTCACGGCAGCCCCTTTGAGTCCCACCCCGTAACCGCACAGCTCCGCACCTCACGCCTCCCCAGCCTCGCCGCTCACTTCGTTCGCGGCGTCCCTCGCGCTCCGTCTCGCGCCCTGCGGGCGCTCACAGGCGCGCCACCGCATCGCGGATCGGTCGTTCTTTGGACTGTATTGACCGATCCGGTCTGATCGAATCCGAGGATAACTCAGTACAAGACTCGGGCTCTGTATTCAACACGTGGTTTGTATCAGCGGTTGAGGATTTTAACAGAGCCACGCCCGTCTTCACGACCTCTCAGTCGTCGAACCGATAGCAATGGGGGTTGATTTCCAGTCGGCAGAGGTGTTTGAGTTGCTTGAGGGAGCAGCACAGTCGGCCGTCGACAGTGTAGAAAACAAAGCGACTCAGGCCTCTCTCAAAAGGCGAAACGGCTGTCAAATACGGCCCCCCGTATCGAGAGATCCACTCCTACGTCGATGCGAACGACATCGATTTAATCGTGATGGGGACCCACGGCCGAAGCGGTCTTGAACGGTACTTGCTGGGAAGCGTCACTGAAAAAGTCGTTCGTACGTCCGCCCTCCCGGTCCTGACGGTTCGGTCATCAAACTCCCAAGAGAAATAACCCTTACTGAAAACGAGAGAATCCCGTCAACAACGTGAGCGTACATCACCCCCTGTTCTCGACGAATACGCAACGAGTTGTACGTCGAAGATCCGCTGGTCCGTGTTGTTTCAGGGGGGCACTTATCCCGACATCCCTCGTAGTATCCACCATGAGTGATACAGAATCGGCAACGATGGACCCTGACGAGCGCAACGCGTTCCTCGGTACCGGCGGCACCGGCGTCATCGCCTTTTCAAGTTCGGACAGCGAATCGCCGCATTCCGTCCCCGTATCCTACGGCTACGATAGGTCCGAAACGACCTTTTATTTCAGGCTCTCAGTCGGTCCCGATAGTGACAAGGGAGATGTAGCCGGTCGTCACGTTACGTTCGTGGTCTACAGGCAACAAGACGAGAACTGGCAGAGCGTCATCGCCAAAGGGCAATTGGAAGAAACCACCGAAGCGTCGGTCGCAACGGATTCGCTCGAAGGCCTCCGACAGGTCCACATCCCGCTCGTAGACATCTTCGGTCGCCCCGTGAAGGACGTTCCATTCGAGTTCTATCGACTCGTCCCTGACGAAATGACCTCCCGGAAAGAGTCCAGTACTGCAGTCTGAACTACCCTGCCTTACTTCACTCCCCCACGAGGGTATCCTCTCTATTCAATGAATTGCCACTATCCAAGCTATCACAGTGAGTAGCTTCGCGCGTCCATTCGTTGAACCTTCTGTGGGAGATGATGTTAAATCTGAGTACCAATTCTTCATAAGTTGGGTTCTATATGGTACTGGTATGTCATCGCCGCCGTTTATCGACCAAGAAGCGGGAGAATTGGATCTCAGTCAGATTCGCACAGAGGTGTTTCCACTTGCTGGTCTCATCGTCTTATTCGGGGGGCTTGCGCTTCTTATGTTTTTGATCACACTACTGGTCGCGGGTAATTCCCTACTCGGTGGAGTGTTCACCGTCGTCTCGCAATTCATTCTCGCTATCGGCACCGGTCTCGTATTGATGTACGTTATTGCGCGTGGGGTACAGCTTGCCGACGAATGAGAGCAATCTCGAATTCGGCAACTATGTGAGCGTGTGAAGGTACAGATAATCCTCTGTTCTACGATATTCAGTCTCTATTTCTTTTACGCTGTGATAGGACTCTCAGCTGGCGATACGTTCTAATCGCACGAGTCTGCACTGATCAGTCCACAGTTGGGATTGTACTTGGTCGACAAGCGATGGATCAGCGGGAGAATTATGACTGGGCTTGGCACCGACACGTAAGGATCAATGTCAGTGATGACTTGTTGTTCACTGTCGAAAACGCGTGAATAGTCTCGATATTCTACTCACGGAACCCAAGGAGTCGGAGTCCATTCAGGGAAACGAGTACCGTGGATCCCTCGTGACCGACCACCGCCAGCGGCAAGGGAATGCCACGAAGCAGGATTGTGCCGACCATCACCGCAATCGCACCGAAGGCGATGGTGAGATTGACCGTCAGTGTCCTGCGGGTCCTGCGACCGAGTCCAAGGACGTAGGGAATTTTCCCGAGGTCGTCACCCATCAAGACGACATCAGCCGTCTCGAGGGCAACGTCAGTCCCTGCGCCACCCATCGCGATCCCAAGTGTCGCTGTCGCCAGTGCGGGGGCGTCGTTCACGCCGTCACCCACCATCGCCACGTTCTCATATCGCTCAACCAGATCTTCGATGGTTGCCACCTTCTCTTCCGGCAGCAGTTCCGCCTGCACTTCGTCGATACCGACTTCGTCGGCAATCTGCTCTGCGACGCGTTCGTTATCGCCCGTCAGCATGACGATATGCTCCACGCCGAGCGACCGGAGGTCCTCGATCATCTCTGTAGCCCCAGGGCGAACCGTGTCGGTGAACGCAAGCCATCCCAGTACTGTGACATCGTTACCGTGCTCGCGGGCGACGAGGACGCTCGTCTTCCCCTCCGCCTCCAGAGTCTGAAGCCGATCGAGGCCCGGTTCGAGCCCCTCGATCGCAGTGTCTTCGAGAATCGTCTCGATGTAACTTCGATTCCCGATGTGGATGGTCCCGTCGTCGACATCGGCACGGACGCCTTTTCCGGCGTTTGACTGAAACCGCCGCGCGTCGGGAATGTCGAGTGTGCGGTCTTCGGCTTCCGAGACGGTCGCACGAGCGAGGTGGTGCTCCGAGCGGGCCTGCACGGCGGCTGCGAGCGAGAGCAACTCATCGGCAGTGAGCGACTCGTCCGCGAGGCCGTCCCGGACGAAGACGTCCGTCAGCTGCGTCTCACCCCGCGTAAGGGTGCCCGTCTTGTCGAACGCGACCGCATCGATGTTTGCGGCGGTCTCAACGTGTTCGCCGCCCTTGAACAAGACGCCCTGCCGGCCACCGGAGGCAATCGCTGACAGGACCGCCGCCGGCGTGGAGATGATGACCGCACACGGCGAGGCAGCGACCATCAGGGTCATCGCGCGGTAGAACGTGCTGGTGAACTCGCTTCCGAGAGCGAGAGGTATCGCGATCGCCGCGATCGTGAGCGCGAACACGCCGAGGACGTACGGCTGCTCAAGGCGGTCGATGAGCCGCTGTGTCGGCGCTTTCTCGCTCTGGGCGCGTTCGACCATGTGGATGAGGCGGCTAATTGCTGATTCGTGGGCCTGCCGCGTGACCTCGATTTCGAGGCTGCCGCTCTCGTTGATCGTCCCACCGAACACTTCGTCACCGGGCTCTTTCGGCACGGGAACTGATTCGCCGGTGAGCGACGCCTGATCGACCGTCCCCTCGCCGGACGTGACGACGCCGTCGAGCGGAATTTTGTCGCCGGGCCGAACGACGAACACGTCGCCGACGGCGACCTCGTCGATGGGCACGGTGACTTCCTCGCCGTCGCGGAGGACCTGCGCCTCGTCCGGCCGCATCTCGATGAGCGACTTGATCGCCCGGCGTGAGCGACCGATCGCGTAGTGCTGGAGTGTGTTCGACAGCGAGAACAGGAACAGGAGCATCGCGCCCTCGAACGGAGCGCCGATCGAGAGGGCGCCGAGCGCGGCGACGATCATCAACAGGTCGATGTCGACCGCACGGTGCCGGAGCGTCTCGATTGCGCCTTTGAGCCCGTACCACCCGCCGAAGACGTATGCGACGCCGTACCCGGCCCACATGAGAATCTGTGGTCCCTCGAGCCATGCCGTCACGAGGCCGGTCACCATCCCGAGGAGCGTCAGGCCGACGAAAGCTGCCTCCCGCCTGAGTTCCGAGCGGGTGCTCACATCGTCCGTCGTCCTCTCAGATTCTTCCTGGATCGTCACGTTCCGGTCGCGGACAGCGTCTCGAATCGTTTCTTCCGAGGTGACGCTCCCGTCGTAGGTGATCCGGGCGTCCCCTGTTCGAAACGAGATGTCTACGTCGGAGACACCAGAGAGACGTTTGAGGTGGCGTTCGAGTGCTCGAGCCCCCGCATCCCCACGACCACCCCGTCGTTCGATCTGGATAGTACACGTCGAGGGAGATGGTGATTCAGTAACAGCCACGTTCTCGACACCTATGGTTTGGTTTGATTTCACGTTTTAGGTGGGCCACGAGCATTCGTCCGATCCTGATCTGAGTACGAGTCGAGGACATCATCCAATGATCGTTACCGGAATCTGTGCTCGGCGAGTGACTGTCTCGGCGACACTTCCGAGGAACGTCCGGTCTAAGCCTGACCGACCGTGACTACCCATAACGATCTGGTCGATGCCGTGGCTGTCAGCGTAGTCGAGAATCTCACGCGGGGGGTTCCCGACTTCGGTGACGGTATCGAGCACAATATCGTGTTCCGCCGCGAGATCTGTCGCGGTCGTGTGAATGTTCGTGGCGCGTTCCTGGGCGTTTTCGTACCAATCCTCAGCGACTGGTAAGCCACCAGTCTCCACGTCGATTACCGAGTCAATCGGATTGATTACGTACAGTGTGGTGATCGTGGCGTTCGGAAAGGTCTCGAGTGCGTACATGAGTGCACGCTCGGCAAGCGGGGAGCCGTCCAAGGCGACGAGAACGTTGTCAGGCATACGATAGAGTTCGAGAGGCGCTGAGAAGAGTGTAGTGCCGAAAACTCGGCACCCGGGAGTACCGTTAATTACGGTGTGTGTCCCAATCGGAGGTATGGCCAGTCTCCGCTCGTGGATCGATCGACATCGTCTCCTGAGCTTCGTTGTGGTCGCGTATGCGTTCACCTGGACGATCCAAGCGGGCGCTCGCGTATTCGGGTATGGAAGCCTCCTGGACGCACTCGGTCCTGATCGGCTTCGGCGGCTTCGGTCCGCCGATCGGCGCGGCGATCGTCATCTGGGCTTCCGGTGGGAGCCTCCGCAGGTGGATCGGCCAGATGTTTAAGTGGCGAATCGGTGCGAAATGGTGGGCGCTCGCGTTCGGGCTCCCGTTGATTATTCTCTCACTGAGCATCTTGCTGTTCGTCTTAGCTGGCGGTCCAATCGACCTCACCGAATTCGAATCACCCTTCATCTACCTGTTCGCGATGGTGTGGGGAACCGTGTGGGGTGGCGGCCAAGAAGATCTCGGCTGGCGTGGCTTTATGCTGCCCATCCTGCAGGACTCCTACAGCGCGCTGACCTCAAGCGCTATCGTGGGCGTCACGTGGGCCGCTTGGCACCTCCCGTTATTCCTGAACGCAACGACCACCCATGGCGGCTGGCCGCTCTCCCAGCAACTTCTCTGGATGGTCTCCATCCTTGCAGGCTCCATCCTCTGGACGTGGATGTACAACAGCACCGGCGGCAGCGTTCTCGCCGTGGCGGTGTTCCACGCAGGCGTAAATGCGATGGGGATATTCCATCCTGCTGATCCAGAGGCGCTCACCCCGAACGGTGTGCCAGACCCGTGGCTGAACCTGCTCGCCGAAATCACGGGTGCTCTCCCGCTTGTGTTGATCGCACTCCTCTTGGTCGTCGTCTATGGTTCGGATCGCCTCGCAAACCGCGACCCACCAAGTCCACAAGATGCCGGCCTTCCGCCAGACACCGACTCGAAAGCGGCCACGTGACTACTCCGAGTACGTCGCTTAGCCGGGGAGTGTGAAGCTCGCTAACGTATCTGTCGGATACCCACAACGGTCTGTCCGTATGGTAGGGCCGAAAGCGACCGGGTCGGTCGGTCGAATCTCGGAGCGAATTGGGCGGTACGTCAACCACGATGATGGCCTCGTCCGATTCGTTTCCCTGTGGCTTGTCGTCGCGAGCGTGTTCACGGCGGCATGGATCCTCAGCTACTATCTTCTCCCACAGGAGATCCTGCGCGGTGGAAATCCCGCCGCCGCTGCGGACTACGCAGGAAGTGTTTCTCGAGAGTTCCTGACTCTGTTTGGATGGAATGTAGCTGTCTCGTTGATTGCCATCACTGCGAACACCTTCAGGTCTGTGAATACTCCGCTCGGCTACGTTATCCAGGTCATACAGGCATCTCGATACGGGGCGATATGGGGTACCGGGTCACTCGCCATCGGGACGAGCGAACGCATCGCACCGTCGCTGGCCGTACTCGTCGAGCGCAGCGGCCCGATGGAAATCACGGCGTTCGTTGCGATCGTGGTAGCGACACGGAGTGTAATGCTCTGGCATCAGGAGTCCGGGCCCCGGTAGCGGGAAGAGTTCGAACGCGTTTGTTCACCCAGCGAGTGGGCGCTGACGCGTCGCGAGTGGACGCTTCTGGTCGGAGGATATCTGCTACTGGCAGTCGCGTGCTATCGGGAAGCCGTCGCGATCGCACAGATCGCTGGTTAATCTCTGTCGTTCACTCGGGACTATATTACCCATCAATTTCAGAGAGCGCCTCTGTTGCAACATCACCGAGTTCTCCGGCCTCAATGTGTGAATACCGCTCCCGCACCATTTCCTCTGAATTGTCGAGATATCGAGCTGCAACCGTGTAGCCGAACGCCCGGACGAGGACCTCACCCATCCCACGACGGCCACCGTGCGGAGCAAGATAGTTGTGTTTCGGATGGTCGATGTCAATCTCTGCGGCCTCCGAGAGGCGTTGAAGAATCGACCGTGCGCCGTCCGTCGTAATCGACGGCGGCCGAATGTCCTCATCGAGCGCCAGTAACAGGTCGCGAGCGTATTCTTCACGGCGCTCAGTAATTGCTTCTGGGCGTTCTCCCCGGTCTTCGAGCTCATCCTGAACGAGCCTCGCAAGCGTCCGTTGGTCGAACGTCGGAAACACCGGCCAGCGCTCCGTCGGCGGGTCCATCAGCTTGCGGTAGCTCCGCAGCGGCGAGATCACCGGGTCGGGGAGACTCGCGGCGTCCCACTGCTGTTTCTTCCGATAGACGTCCATACTCCCGTCGTCGAGCGAGAGGTCCTCCCAGCGGACGCCGCGCCGACGCGGGTCGTTCGGATCTCGTAGTAGCTCCCCAACTCGAACGGCGGTGTAGGCGAGGACGAACACCAGAGCCCGGTCACGAGCCGCCTTCAGCGCCTCGTAGCGTGCTCGCTGCTTGTCGAGTGGGTCAGTATCCTCCGGGAGTGCCGTGTACGCCTCGACGGCGTCGCGGGCCCGTTCGTCGACGTAGCGGGTGAGGGCGTGGCGCTGTTCGGATGTCCAGGCCTGCTGGTCGCCGGGCTTGCGGCCGTCGTCCTCCGGCAGCGGCGCCATCGCACTCGCCCGCTGGGCGTAGTGCGCCTCGAGATAGCCCTCGTTGACACACCAGCCACACCATGCAGAGATATAGCGGTAATAGGTTTGAACGGTGTTCTGTTTGAGGCCACGGTCACCAGCGAGATGCCGGGCGTATTCGCGGAAGACGCGTTCGTCGAGGTCCCCGAAGGTGGGGTCGCGGTCGGCGTTGTCGGGGACGATCCCAGTCCAGTCGTCGTTACCCCGATCGCCGGCGGCCCACTCGGCGAACCGCTCGAGTTCGCGAGCGGCGTTCCGTCGGTAGTTCCCGCCGTCGCCCCCGCGGCCTTTTCCCTTGTCCTGGAGGTAGCGCTCGAACGACTGAGAAAGTGAGGTCCCCGGGACCCGTTCCGTCGGTGTATTCCGGTCCATGCTCTCTTGAAATGTTGAAACGTAGTCAGTCACACAGACAGACGCCGCCTTCCCGAATTTGGCTTACTGCAAACTGATGGACAGCGTTGGCGAGATCAGTCATTGCTTCCGCCTGTTCTTGGGCTGGACGCCCGCCGCCGTAATAACTCTCTGTCCGGTTTTCGCTATAGAGGTCCTTCATCTCCTCTGCAGTCTCCCGCTCAAACAGCCCTATCTGGTGGGCACGCTCGTAGCTGAACTGGTGGTCCTGAAAGTCCTGAAGCGTATCGTTCGTCATCGCGAGCGCGTATGCCTCGATCGACCGTTCAATTGCGCCGAAACAGACCTCGATGACGGCCGTGTAGTACCCATCCTGTGACTGAAGCGTGTCAACGACCTCGAGGAGGCGGCACGCTTTCGTCAGCTGTGTCTTCCAATCTTCGTCGGCACTAATCCCGTCCTCGAACGCTGTTCGACCGCGTCCGACCATCTCGAAGGCATCCTGGCGCGGTCGAGTGCTGTGAGCACAGCAGCCGGGTCCGAGCCGTTACTCATCGGCGACCCCTTCCTCCAAGAGGAGGTTCTCGACGGTTTCGAAGTCACTCGTCTTGTAGACCGGAATCCCCGAAACGATGATCTCCCGGATGTCTTCAGTGTACGCCGGGATCGCCTGGACGGCCTCAACATCGATATCGTAGGCATATCGGTCACCATCGAACTCCGTGTCTTCGAGATCACGGGCAATGGCGTTCGCTTCTCGTTGGCTTTCGGCCCGCTCAGAACGGGTTAGCACCCAGAGATCGATATCACTCCGTCTGTCAGCCTCGCCCCGAGCCACACTCCCATAGAGGATGATGCCGATGACATCGTTGATGTTCTCACGGAGCTCCGTAACCGCAGCTTTGACGGGTTGGTGATACTCTGGTTGGGGAATCCGGAGGATCGGATCGTCTGGAATTGACAGACGCTGTCTGTTGATCTGGACGAGTCGCTGGTTGCTCTCGGGCGATTCGACGACCAGGTCGTTCGCGCTGAGAACGTTCACTGCCCGCCGGACGGACTGGTGTGAGTGACCGATCTGTGTCGCGAGTTCTCGCAGTGAGAAGTCACTGAATCGGTGATTTGTTAAAAAGAGAAGGACATCGCTCGTCGCCTTGTGTTTGAATAAAGTCGGATCTGAAGGGGGTATTGAAAGAGAAATAGCTGCCCCAGACAAATTCGTACTATCCGTCTCGCGGTTCATATGCCGTATCACGGACCACTACTATAAAAATATTATATGTAATTCGGAATAGGCCTAAATATTCATCTGCCGGCAATGGACGTGCGGAGAATGGGTCACAGGCATCTGGTCTCTCACGAGGACTCCCTCGCCATCTCCACGGATTCGGCTGAGGCGACCCAGAGAAATCTCGAACCCCGTTCGTGGTGGCTCTACCCCGGAAGCGTCTTTCTGAGCCGATTGCAGCATTCGTGCTTCACCGACAGCGGCGGGGTACTAAAATTTGGTCCTGATTATTCGTGTAATCACGCCCAGATGCGTATTTGCCTGAAGTACCGAATTCCGACAGTAGCAGTGTTAATAGCAAGAAATCTGATTTATAAATTATATGTAGCTATACTAAAACTGAGGCGTGTAGTTGCCCACAGTTTCGGAGGATAGGCTAGTTTTGGATCGAATCGTCATCAAGTCGTGGTGATTCTCAGCAGTCGGGGATCGATTTTGAATCCTTACTCTCGAACTACCGGACGAGCGTACGAAATTGCGTGGATTTTGGCGCTGCTGAATACGGTTGTCACTCTTGAGCGGCGGACCCAGCGAGAACTCAGCCGATTAGTCGTGCGGGATCAACGCCGAGGCAACGAGCTCAACACACTCACCCGCAGTAATCACAGGTGCGTAGTCCATCTCGCCGTCGATGTCCGCTTTCAGCAGGAAGTCGGTGAGCCGCCAGATATTGTACAAGAGGACCGCGAACACGAAGTAGAACAAGCGTACGCGGTAGTCTTTCGAGGAGGTCTTGGCGAGAAAGTCACCTTTGATCGATTTGTACTCGCTCTCGATCTGCCACCGGCGGCTGTAGCGTCGACAGAAGGTCTCGGCCTCGTCGGGTCCGACTCGGATATTCGTCGCGAAGACGGCCGTCCCCTCACCACTCGTCGACGGCACGTACAGGAGCCGCATTGGATGCGATCCAGATTCTACATGGACAGAAGCCGACTCGACAGCCACCTCTTGGTCGTCTTCCTCCATTTGTTCGAGTACATCCCGTTCGGAGCTGGAGACCCGCTTCGGAATGAGGTAATTCACATCAAAGTTTGAGAGTGTCTGGAACACTTGTATCGAGTCGAACTCCCGGTCACACAGCACTGTCTCGATTGGAACGTACTCTTTAGCTCGTCGAACCAATCGTCGCACAGTACGATGGATCTGATTCGACGGGTTGTCGTCCCACTCAGAGCTCTCTCGGACCGGCTCAACCGCTAGAACGAGCGGTATGTTTTGCCCGATGATCGAGAGGGTCGCAAATTTGAACGCTCGACCGTCCCTGTCCTGCGTCCCGCTGACCATCGACATTCCTGCGACTTCTCCATAGTAAGGAATAGTCGTGATATCGATCGCGGCAGTGACTGGCCGGCGGAACGATGCTTCCGAGGCGATCACGGAGAGCAAGCGATCCGTCGCCTCGTTGAAGCCGTCCACGAGCTCGTCAGAGTCGAACTGTTTGACAGCGCGGAGGTGGGTGTCACCGTGGGGGCCGTACTCTTCACCACGTCGGTACTGGAAGCGGGTCGCTCCCTGTGCGGTGCCACAGCAGACCATCCCCATGAACGTCTGTAACTCGAAGAATTGCGTGTCCTCGTACGAGGCGTTCGACGCCCGATCCGAGTCGAAGTGTCCGAAGGCGTGATCACGTGCGAGGCGCGTCATCTGGATGATCTTCTCCTGTGAGAATGATTCGTCCTCTACTGGGTCTGCGGCTTCCTCAGTATCGTCGACGATCTCTGCCTTTGGCCGGACTTCGGGCGCTGAGATGTTGCGATCATGGACTTCTTTGACAACGAAGTGAGCGGCAGCGTGGACGTACTCGTGAACCGCGTCGTCGAACCGGTTCCGCCACGCCCGCGAGAACGCTGATTCGTCGGGTATTCGACTGAAGTCGAGGATAGTCGCTACTTCCGGTTGCCGGGTGAGTCGTCGAGAAAACTCGGCGTACGAGTCACCCGTTATCTCCATGAACACGAACGAGAGGACCATCGCGCGAAAGGAGAGTGGGGCGGGATGCCACGCTGGATACCCGTCTTCGATCGCGTCTATCGCGTGACCGAGATTCTCGAACACGGTAACGAGATCTGTCTCTTTGAGTTCATTTCGGATGGAAATCCCTAGCTGATACGCTTCACAGACCGAACGCATTCGAAAATTCGTCGTGGAATAAGATTCATTAGAATTACTCATACAAGAATGGTCCTAGGCGTTACGAGATCCAGCCTTCGAAAAACAGGATGTATGATGCTTTTGTTCACAACTAACAGGAGCTCGTATTCGAAAATCGAACCAGATCAGATATATCCCGACGACGTGTACCTGTTTCGTGGCGATTCTCGACCCGTACAGCGACCGATCGCGGGCTGTGCTTGCCTGGGTTGTCGTATTCGCGGCCATCGTCGGGCTCGTCGTCGCTGGAGCGTTTCTTGCCGACCCTGCGGCGAACGCCCCTGACCCCGTCGCGTACGATGATACCGTCGAGCTCGGGCTGTCTACGGAAACGGATTCGCTAATGTCCGACTCCGGCCGAATCCCGCGCGTTCAGGTGTTTTACTCGCAGCTCCAGTACGTCATTGGATACAACGGCGTCGAGTCCTTCGTCGATCGACTCGACGATGGCTACACCGAGCGTCGGTTCGGCTATCCGCTCGTCGCGTACGTCGAAACCTTCGATGGAACCGAGCCGGGGACGACTGAGACGGGGTTGTTCACAGCGGCCGAATCGAGACCGTCGTCGTGGACGCCCGCCGAAGAAGCGGTCTACGTTGTCGGCAGTGAGGCTCGGACACCGGCTGGCAAGACGGTTACCCCGTTTTCCTCTCGGGACGCGGCAACAGCGTTTACCAGGAGTCACGGCGGGGAAATCGTCGGTTGGGCGGAACTTCGGACGCGATCGTTCGACGTCGACTCCGGGGCGGTCGCGCGGGCGATGGCACCGGAACGGTGGGAGGTGGCGGACAGACGGGTCACAGCCGCAGAGCGAACCGCCGACCGCCCCGTCTCGGTAACCGTCAGTGAGGACGCCGAGACGATTTCGGCCGCGGTCGAGGCCGCCCCGCCGAACACGACGGTCGTCGTGCCGTCAGGATCCTACGAGGAGCGAATCAATATCACGAAACCCCTCACGATCGCCGGCGAAGGCGCACACGTTAGCGGCGACGGAAACGGTTCGGTGATCACCGTTCGGGCTCCAAACGTCGCGGTCACGGGACTGACGATCGACGGTACCGGTAATCGGACCCGAGATCCCGAAGCGGCCCAACGACGGGCTGAAGAGGCCGCGCAGGGGAACGAGACGGAGTCGTGGGACACGAACATCCAACTCGGATACGGCTACGGCGACGCCGGGATCCGCGGACTCGGCGCGCCGGGGCTGTTCATAGACGACGTGACGATCGACACGAACGCGAGCGGCGTCCTTCTGCGGGACGGATCAGACGCGGTGATCCGTGATATCGAGGTCAACGGAACGGCCGAGTGGAACGACGGCTTCATGGGAATCACCGGAATGGAGTCTCAAGTCACGGTCACCAACGGGACGTTCACGAACGGTCGTGACGGGATATACCTTCACCGCGCCGACGGATCGATTGTCAGAAACTCGACGTTCAGAGAGAACCGTTACGGCGTCCATCTCATGTACACCGGCGACGCCCTGATCGCGGACAACTCGTTCCGGGACGAAATCTTCGCGGGGATCACCGTAATGACTCGACCTGCCCGCAACGCGATCGTCGGCAACGACGTGCGCGGCTCAGCGGCCGGGATACAGTCATCCGGCACGCTGACGTACATCGGTTACAACACGCTCGCACACAACGGTCTGGGCTTTTCCACCAGCTCTCGCGGCTCGCTATACGAGCACAACGTCGTCGTGGAGAATGAAGAGGGCGCGCGAGCGACGACGGTCGTGCCCGCGAGCCGTGTGGTCGCAAACGACTTTGTAGGGAACGACCGCCACGCCGGGGCGGGAGCGGGACCACTGCGCGTGTGGGGCGGCGGCGACCGCGGCAACTACTGGGAGGGAGCGAACGCAGGACTCCACGAGCCGGGCGTGCGCGCCTACCGCCCGACGTCGCCGATCGACGCCGCCCTCCACCGGGAACCGGCCGTCGTTGCGCTCCGCGAGTCGCCGGTGAACGAACTTCTCGAACGGCTCCGTGGCACCGTCGCGGGGGCGCGTTCTGGGAGTATCATCGATCCGGCGCCGGCACCGGAGCCGTACGCTCCCGATCGGGTCGCAGCGGCCGCAGACCCGAACGGGACGGCGGTCCACGCCGACTGGCGGGCGCAGATCGATGACCGCAGCCATGCTGCTCGGCAACTTGACGACCAACCTATGACCGCGGACGACCGAAACGCAACGCGACTGCGCTGGGGCATCGAGGCGAACGAACGGGCGACGGTCGAGGAGGCGTCTCCGTGACCGAGCGCTCGCCGACAGAGGGAACGCCCGACTCCGAGTTACCGGTCGACGGTGCTGAACCCGATCGCGTGGTCGTCGACGCCCTCACCCGGACGTACGGCGGCGTGCCGGTGCTCGACTCGGTGTCGCTCGTGTTCGGACCGGGACTCACCGCGGTGATCGGGCCGAACGGCTCCGGAAAGTCGACGCTGCTCGGTGCGCTCGCAGGGACTGTCCCCCCGACCACCGGGCAGGTCCAACGGCCGAACGCCGAGGACAGGGGCAGGAAGTCGATCGGCTACCTCCCTCAGCGGGTTCCGTTCCGCGAGGGATTCACCGCTCGGGAAACGCTCGCGTTCTACGCGCGACTGGTCGAGGGTGACCCCGACGCCGCGCTCGCGTCGGTCGGACTGTCGGACGCCGCCGACAAACCGATCGAGGATCTCTCGGGCGGGATGCAGCGGCTTCTCGGCATCGCACAGGCGATGCTGGGCGATCCGCCGCTCGTCGTGCTCGACGAGCCGGCCAGCGGGCTCGACCCCGGAATGCGCGAGCGGGCGTTCCGGACTGCGGCCACCCACGCGACCGACGACGTGACGGTCGTCGTGAGTACACACAATCTCGACCTCGTCGATGCCCACGCTGATCGCGTCGTCATGCTCGCCCGCGGACAGGTTGTAGCCGCCGGCGACCTCGACGCCCTCCGCGACGAGTACAGCGTCGACACGACTGCGGCGCTGTACGAGGCCGCGAGACGCGACGCTACCCTGTCCGAGACCGCCGACGACGGTGACCCAGCGAGAAGCGGTGCGGCGGCCGAAGACGAGCGAAGCGGGTCCGGCGACGACAGCGATCGCGACGTTCACGTGACGGGGGTATCCGAACGATGACCGGAGATCTCGGCGTGACCGACGCGTTTGCCGGCGCGGGGACCGTGTTCCGGCGAGAGCTCGCGACAGTCCTGCGCACGCCTGGCTACGGCGTCCTCGCTGTCGGCTTACTCGCCGTGCTCTGGCTTCTGGTCGCCGTCGGTGGCGGTGGCGCGACGGGGTTCGTTCCGGCGGTTGTCGACCTTCTCCTGCCGGCCGAGCTGCTGGTGCCGCTGCTCGCGGTCGTGCTGGGGTATCGGGCGCTGTTGGCGGACGCGGTCAGCGGCGAGTTCGCCGTGATCCGGACGTATCCGGTTGGCGTCGTGGGCTACGTCGTCGGCGTCCTGCTTGCACGGCTGGTCGCGTTGGTTGCGGTCGTCGGTCTCCCATTCGCCGTGATCGGCGGCTACGTCTGGCTGACCGCCGCCCCTGACACCGGAATCTTCGCGACCCACGCGGGCGTCGACTCGCCGCTGCTGTACGTCCGTTTTCTCGCACTGATCACGCTGTTCGGAGCGGCGTTCCTCGCCCTGTCGATGTGGGTGTCGGCAGCAGCGACGAGCCGGCGGGGCGCGGCCGCGCTCGCGGTCCTCGCGTTCCTCGTTGGTACGCTCGGCGGCGACCTAGCGCTCATTCAGTCGTTGATGGCTGGTGCCGACCCGTCGACAGTCGCCGGACGAGCCGCGCTCATGCCGAACGGAGCCTTCCGAGGGCTCGTCTTCGAGACCGTGATCGGCGTTTCGTTCGCGCAGGAGGGGAACGTCGTCGACGTCGGCCGGGCGGTCGGCTCGCTTGCGGGGTGGACGCTCTTCGGAAGCCTCGATTCGGTCGGAACGCTCGCCTTCCGGGAGCGCATGAGTACCGCAATCGAACGGAGCCGATTCCGGTTCGCGGAGTGAGGAATCCGGTCGCGGGATCGTATCGGAATTCGAGTCGTCCGTTCCCTTCGCGGCATCAACGCACCCAATCGTTGTGTGAGGCGAATTCGACGTTCCCACCAGAACGGATATGATCAGGTGAGCGAAAGCATGGGTATGAACCGACGCCGCGTCATCGCTGCCGGGATCGGCGGTGCGGTCACCGGACTCGCCGGCTGTCTCGGCGGGAGCGCCTCCGAGGAAGCGCTCCCCGACCCGGTAGATCTTGAGGGAGAGTTCGACACTGACCACGGGATGGCGATCGGCCCCCACGGGGGCGCAAACGGACAGATCTTCTACCGAGACGCCGATCCGCGGGACGAGGGCAACCCGGCGTGGTTCCACACCCTCGTCCACAGCCTCTTTCCCTACCACTTCGATCGGCTGGACCGCGGCTGGGAGCCGGTCGTCGTCTACGTAACCGACTTCTCGCGCGTCGAGTACACCGTGCGGCAGCGTGACGGTGCACTGCGAATGCTGTCGCCGACGGCACCGGAGACGTTCGCCGACGCGACCGACCTCCTCTACGTCGCCGAAAGCGACGTGATGGGTGGGATGGGCCCGGCGCTCCACCCGTTCTCGGACCAAGAGGAGGCCCAATCGTTCATCGACACCCACGGCGGCCAGATGTTTGATTACGAAGAGATCGACCGCACCCTGATCGAAGGGATTCGACAATCGGAAAACTGAGTGGACGAACCGGACGGATCGGGAGAGAGGCGGTCACCGATTGTCACAGCGCGGGCACAGTTGCGATTGGGTCTGGTCGAGTCAGTCCGCAGTGGAGCTGTCACTTAGTGAGCCCGGCGCGTACGCGTACACCGCGTAGAGAACCATCGCGGCGATCAGGAAATCGAGGCTGTGTTCGACGAAGTGATGAACCGGCATCGGGACGATCCCCAACACGGTCCCGGCACCGACCAGCGACCGCAGGACAAGCACACCGACCGCGGCGCTGATTAGTCGGTACTGGCCGGTCCGGCGGCGTCGATACGCGACGAAACTCACGAGAAACAACACACCGGTTCCGATCCCGGCGCATGCGATGACGGCCAGCAGCACGGGCGACCCCTGGACGGTGAGTGGCACGAGCGCCGGGAAGACGGCCCGGGAGATGAGCGATGCGATCACGACACTGGTCAGTATGCGTTCGAAGTGATAAGAAGACACGGGGCGAAACGTTCCCGTGCGAGGAGAACGCCCCGACAGGTTTTATCTCTCAGCCGATTACGGGCGAATACACACGATGGCGACGACCAGAGATCGGGTGCGACGACACGTCCGCGAGACGCCCGGCGTCCACTTCAACCAGGTGGAACGCGATCTGGACATCGCCACCGGACAGGCGCAGTATCATCTCCGACGACTGGTGAACGACGAGGAGTTGGTCGTCGAACGGATCGCTGGTCGAGCTCACTACTTCGATCCCACCTTCGACCCGTGGGAACGATGTGCGCTCGCGTTCCTTCGACGTGAGACCGCCCGCGAGATCGTACTGCGGCTCCATGCGGACGGTCCTCTTCGCCCGGAAACACTAACCACAGAATTGGACCTCGCGCGGAGCACGGTCTCGTGGCACGTCTCGAACCTCAGCGACGCTGGAATCGTCACGAAGTCCGACGACCGCCCGATGACGATCACGCTGACCCGCCCGGACCGCATGGCTGAGTTGCTTGAGGTGGTGTCGCCCTCGCTGCCAGATCGGCTCGTCGACCGGTTCATTCGGACCGTCGACAGCCTCTTCGAATAAGGAGCCGACTGACTGGACCCGCCCGGATCGGACGCAGTCGACGCGTTCGAGGGTCACACCAGATACCTCAAGACCGCGGGACCGATACGCGAACCTATGGACCGACGGAGTTTCTGTAAAACGGCCGGCGTCGCGGGAGTCACCGCCGGCACTGCCGGTTGTCTTGGTGTCCTTGGCAGTAGTGGCGCCGAAGGAACCGTTCTCGGACCGCCGGAGCGAGACCTCAGCGAGGCGTCATTCCCGAGCTACGGTGACAACATGCCCGAGTTCACCGTCCCCGACCCGATCCACGGCGAGGAGATATCGACGGACCAGTTCGAGGGCGAGCGCGCGGTGCTGTGGACGTCATTTTACACCAACTGTCCGGACGGAGTGTATCCAGCACTCATTCTCCGGCTCCGTCGCGGACAGGAGGCCGCCGCCGAGGAGGGGTACGGTGATCAAGTCGCGTTTCTCCCCATCACGTTCGATCCCGAGCGCGACACCGCCGAGGCCCTCCGCGAGTACGCCGGGCAGCAGGGGGTTGACCTCGACGCGGGTAACTGGCACTTCCTCCGCCCAGAGACCTACGAGCGGGCCCAAGAGATACACGACGAGCACTTCGGTCTGAAGATCGAGAAGCAGCCGGCAGATGACATCGAGAACCTAGAGTATCGCTTCCCGCACTACGGGCTCATCATCCTCGCCAATAAGCAAGGGATCATCGAGCGGGCGTACCCACGGGGCCCGCGAACCGACATCGAACGGCTCGTCGCCGACCTCGAACGAGTGGCCACCGCGTGACAGTTCTTGGGTTCCGGGAGGCCAGCTACCGTCGTTTTCCGCATCGTAGTTGTTGATTGGAGCCCGTCGCCTGTATCGAGCCACAAAAAAGTCCAGTGCTCGGTCAGTGCCCCATCGCGCCCCCGAGGGGCTGGTAATGCGGGAACATCGGATGTGGGAGGTGAACACCGAGTGCCATCAATCCGTGCGCGAACATCACGTACCCCAGCACGACGAACACCACACCGAGTAGCCGATGAACGCGTCGCCGGTGGGCAACGTCGATCGACTGGATAATCGTCCCATAGAGGAAGACGGCCGGAATCGTCCCAATACCGAGGGCACCGAGAGCGATTCCACCGGTGGTCGGGGAGCCGCTCGCGAAGGCGAACAGATACGCGGGATACAGCATCGGGCAGGGAAGAAACGCGTGGACGGCCCCGAGCCCAACAATACTCGGGCTGTTGACGTGCCGATGGACTCTCGTTGCGAGCCACGACGTAACGCGCTGGACGCCGGGTATTCGAATATCGCCTCCGCTTCCTCCAATCACATATCGAACGCCTGTCGCCACAATGAACCCTCCGACCGCAAGACCGACAACACCTCGCAGGAGGTCGGCGATCGGTGTCAGCTGGTCAGCGGTGACGAACACGACACTTCCGAGCGCGCCGAAGAGAGTCCCGAGAATTGCGTATGTCGTCGCTCGGCCGACGTTGAACAGGAAGTGCTGGCGAACCTCGTAGGTCGTGAGATGACCGGCACGCCCGTCGTTGGCTGTCACCGTTCCGCCATCGGGCTGCGGCGTCATTTGTTTCGAGTACATCGTCACTAACGGCCCACACATCCCGATACAGTGTGCGCCGCCGAGCACGCCGATGAGAA
The DNA here is from genome assembly GCF_009742825.1 of Halorubrum sp. CBA1125. Classification (GTDB taxonomy): domain Archaea; phylum Halobacteriota; class Halobacteria; order Halobacteriales; family Haloferacaceae; genus Halorubrum. Next base: position 549 of record NZ_WPCE01000037.1, on the reverse strand, counting down.
CGAAGAGGACGACGTCAATTCGGAGGAGCGACTCGATCATAGTCGTTCTCGGTTGCGTACGGATTTGTGTCGTCTGGTGTATCTCTCGAACGAGCTCTGCGGATTCAATGAAAAATAGAAATCGATGCTAGAGAATGTATATTATTCCATATATTTAAGTGGAAAATAGAAGGCACGCATCAAACACATCATCCGAGGTTATGACAAGTTGAGGATCAATTTTTTTTGTTGTTTTGGTGGGCATAAGTCTGGAGAACACATCCAAAGCACAGTCCGACCACCACACCTTCGGAGCTGTCTCAACCACAGATCCATTATATGAGTGCGGACTCGATCTCTGTCTATGACTCGTTCCTCGGAGCGTCCGACACCCCCGGAAGGACTTCCCCCGGAAGTAATCGACGCACTGACCGATCGTACGCCAGAAGAACTTCGAAAAGCCATCGTCCACGCACAAGAATTGCTCCACTTCCACGGAGAGGCAGAGCTCCCCATCAATGCAGAAGCCAACGACGACATCCTTCGTGTCACCCGTCGTGTTAACTTAAG
>NZ_WPCE01000343.1 GCF_009742825.1 Halorubrum sp. CBA1125 | reverse complement strand
CGACGAACCACGGCGTCGACCCCATCCACGCGAACATCCCCGCGAGCGGGTTGCCGTTCGTCGCCGCGACGTTCGACAGGTAGCCGCCGGCGGCGAACTCGCCCGTGATCTTCGTGAATCCGGAGTACGCGAACGCGTACCCCATCATGAGCCGGAGCGCGAGCACGAACCACGCGCTGAGGCTGTGGACCTTCCCGCCGACGGTCAGGCCGCCGACGCTACTCTCGAGCTGGTTCATACCGGAGTCCGATCCGCCGGAGGTCTTCGCCACACTCGACGACGAGTACGCCCGCGACATCCTCGTGGCGACGAAGACCGACCGACTGTCCGCGAAGGATCTCAGCGAAGAATGTGACATGTCGCGTCCGACCGTCTCACGCCGTGTCACCCGGCTCGTCGAGCAGGGTCTCCTTGAAGAGTACACGCACGTCGACCTGGGAGGGAGACACTACAGCGAGCATGAGGCGCGCCTCGAACGCATCGAAGTCCTCCTCCAAGCAGAGGGCTTCGACGTCACCATCGACGTCCGGCCGGACCCCGCCGACCGGATCACGTCTATTTTCGAAGAGATACGGGGAGACTGACTCATGGAACACACGTTATTCGTCATCGGCAAGCTGTTCACGACCGCGTTGGCGCTGGTTATCGCGTATCAGGCCTACCGTGGGTACCAACGGCATCACACGCAGTTACTACTGTATGTCGCAGCTGGCTTCCTGGTTGGGCTTGGTGGCCTCCTCGAGGGTGTACTCTTCGAAGTCCTCCAGGTATCAATCTTCGAAGCGGGATTCGTCGCAGCACTCGTCACCGCAGCCGGGATGCTGTCGATCCTCTACGCTCTGTATGCCCCAAATCCCTGAATATTCGGGACGTTTATTCCCGAGAACGATCGTGAAGCCGTGTTCGAACCTGGTTATACAACCCACATAGAGGGGATCGGGCTTGGGGTCGGTATCATCGCCGAAGTGACTACTGTACATTGGTGGGAGATTCAAGTGGTGGGGAGTAACGCTGGTGACGCTCGGTTCGAGATTTTCGGTGTCAGAACTATCGAGTAAAGCGGCGAGGTCAAGCTGTTCTCGATCGCGACGCTTCGGCCTCGTGGTCAATATACTCGGCTTCCCATTCAGTTCGCGCCTCGATTTCTCTGGTACCTCGGCGGGTAGTCTTGTACTCGTTAGTTCGTCGGTCGCGCTGGCTCTTTTCGACGAGCCCTTTCTCAACAAGCGTATCGAGATTCGGATACAGACGTCCGTGATGGATCTCTTTTTCGTAGTAGTCTTCGAGCTCGTCTTTGATCGCGAGCCCGTGTGGATCATCCAGACCGGCTATCACGTACAGCAAGTCGCGCTGAAAGCCTGTGAGGTCATACATACCCTACCTTACGTATTCAAGTTTTGAAATACTATTGATCTTCGAATTGATTCTCTAATATCATATTTGTCCGGCCGTTCACTAAGGAATGCCTAAGTATGGGAATTCATCGAGACTATTCCAATCTCTGATCGCATCGCGATCCAAGACAGGAGTCCCGTCGATCCACGCCTGATCGTCTGTCGGCTGGGTCAGTGATATCAACATTCGCATTGTCGTCTTACCGGCGTCGTTTGCTCCGAGAAACCCGTATTCTGTGCCGTGGTCAACGGAA
>NZ_WPCE01000378.1 GCF_009742825.1 Halorubrum sp. CBA1125 | reverse complement strand
CAGGATCAACCAGAGAATCTTGACCCGTCGGTCCCGTCGTCCGTCCCGGGCGAGATATTCGAGACACAGCGATGGCCTGGTCAACAGACTATGCCCCTCGAATATGGCTTCCCGGTCGCCGACGGAACCTACGAAGTCAGGATGTACTACCAGGAGCAGAAGACGGACGTCAACGCTCCTGAAGACCGGATATTCAACGTGTCCGTTGAAGACGAAGTTGTCCTCGAAGAGTACTCCGTCGTCGGAGATGTCGGAAAGGACACCGGCGTCATGAAGGACTTCACCGTGGAGGTGAACGACGGACACCTGAACATTTCGGAGACGTGGGTTGATGGTGACGACTACCCAATCGTCTACGCGATCGAGGTCTACGAAGTCACCGAGGAAGCGCAATCGGCCCCTGAAGTCATCGCAGGCGAAGATGGAACAATCGATCAGAGTGAACTCGGGGACGGGATCTTCTACTACCAGACCGGAAACGAGGTTCCCAACACTGGTGGTCAGACTATTGACCAGGATATGCTCGGAGATCTGATATTCTACTATCAGACTGGAAATTCGGTCACTCCGAACAGCCCACCAACGGCTGAGATCACGACGCCCTCCGATGGGGATACCTTCCAGGACGGCGACACGATCACCTACGCCGCGACTGGCAGTGACCCCGACGAGACGCTGGACGACTCGAACTTCGAGTGGGACATCGGGTTCGTGCACAACCAGCACACCCATCCCCACCAGACGAGTGTGCAGGGTCAGAGTGGTAGCTTCGTTGCAGACATCCCCAGTAGTCACGACGCCGAGGACAACCTCGGGTACGAGCTGATCCTCACGGTGACTGACTCTGAGGGTGCAACTGCAACGGACTCCGTCACGGTCGACTACGTTCCGGAAACGTCCGGATTCGAGGACTTCGACAACGACGGCGTTCTCAACGAGAATGACGCTGACGACGATGGCGACGGAATTCCGGACGTCAACGACCCGTTCGCGGTCGATCCCGACAACGGACTCTCGACCACTGCCCCAGTGAACCTGAACCTGGAAGCGAATTC
>NZ_WPCE01000076.1 GCF_009742825.1 Halorubrum sp. CBA1125 | reverse complement strand
CTCCCTCGCGCTCGGTTCGCTGCCGCCTTCGGCGGCCGCTCACCGGAGCGCGCCACCGCAAACGAACCGGGCGTTCCGTCTCGTACCCGCCCGATTCTTCGAGGGTGTTCTCGCGTGTGTGAGAGCCGTGCCGTGGGATCCGAACCCGAGCGGGAGCCGCGCGTTCGCCTCAGATCCCGATCCCGGCGGCCGCCTCCGAAGCCGCCGACAGGTCGAGGTCGAGGGTGACGACGTAGGTGTGGAGCGCGTAGAACGCGACGAGTTCGACGGCGGTGACGACCACGGTGACGAGGTCGGCGTACTTGCTGCTCGTCGTCACGCCGCTCGGCAGCCCGTACTCGGCGTCCGAGAGGGGGTGGAACAGCGCGATTCCGCGGCGGCTCCCGACGACGTCGAGCACGTAGTGTGTCAACACGCCGATCCAGACGTACTGGAGGTTTCCGAACAGGACCGGGTACGCGACGAACACGCCGAGCACGGGGAGGCTGTGGAGCGTCTTTCGGTGGCGGCCGAAGGCGGTGTCGACGTCGGGGAACAGCGCGCCCAACACGATCGGAACGGTGATCTCGGCGGTCGTTCGCGCGGTGGCCGCGCCGAGCCCCGGTTCGAGCACGAACCCGAGCCCGAGCGCGAGCAGCAGCGCGTTGAGGACGTGGCCGCGTTTGTTCATACGACGCCGTCGACGGGGCGGCAGGTGAAACCACCGGATCGGGACGGATCGGACCGCGCCGGATCCGCCGTCCCGGCCGAAAGAGCCACGGCATCCGGCGCCCAGCGCCCGACATGGACTACGAGGAGCCGAAGTTCTTCCACGTGATGCAGTACGCCGCGGGGGCCGACCGCGACGTCATCGACATGGTGAGCGGTAATCCCGACTGGGAGCCGCCGGCCGCCCTCAGGGAGGCGCTCGCCGAGTACGCCGAAGCCCCCTCGGAGTCGTTCCAGTATCCCCCGAGCGAGGGGCTCCGGGAGCTTCGGGAGGCGATCGCGGCGCGCCGGAACGTCGACGTCGATCGGGTGGTCGTCACGAACGGGACGGGCGAGGCGAACTACCTCGCGATGGCGCGCGCGTTCGAACGCGACGCCGGGAGCGAGGCGCTGCTCACCGATCCCGTCTACCCCTACTATCCCGGGAAGGTGCAGCTACTCGGGGGCGATCCGACGCTCGTGCCGACCGAGCGCGACGGCGGACTCGACGTCGAGGGGATCCGCGAGTCGGCGAGCGAGGAGACCGCGCTGATCGTGCTCAACACGCCGAACAACCCCACCGGCGCGGTGTACGACCTCGACGCGGTCCGCGAGGTCGCGGCGGTCGCGGAGGCGGTCGACGCCCTCGTGGTCGTCGACGAGGTGTACGACCACTTCGACCTCAGCGGCGAGTTCGAGTCCGCGCTGACCCTGGCGGACGACCGGGTGATCGTCACGAGCGGGTTCTCGAAGTCGATGGCGATCACGGGGTTCCGGGTCGGGTACGGGGTGTTCCCCGACGCGCACGTCTCCCGGGCGAAGACGCGGCACATGCTGGTGAACGTCGCGGGAGCGCGGCCCTCACAGTACGCGGTGACGCACGCGCTCGCGGAGACCGACCCCGACTACTACCGATCGGCTCGCGACCTGCTCGCCGACCGGGTCGACGCGTTCACGGACGCGCTCGACGCGGCGGGCGCCGAGTACAGCCGGCCGGCGGGCGCCTTCTACGTGCTCGCGCGCTTCGACGGCTTCCCGGGGACGATGGCGAACGTCAAGCGCCTGATCGACGAGGCCGGCGTCGCCGGGATGCCGGGCGAGGCGTTCGGCACCGCACGGACGGACTGGATCCGGTTCGCGCTCGTGACGCCGCGGACCGTCGAGGCCGCCGAGCGCCTCGCAGACTACTTCGACGGGTGAGCGACGAACGCGCTTCGAAACGACCCTCGACGGGGTGTTCGGTTCGACCCTGTCTAGCCGAAGTTCTCCACCTTGGCGGCGTCCGGGTCACCGCCGGCGGCCTCGATCGCGGTCGCGGCGTCGGCGACGAGGTCGGCGAACCCGTAGACGAACACGGTCTCGCCCTCGACGCCTGTCAGCGTCTCGTCGACGGCCGGGTTCAGGTCGGCGTCCGGGTCGAGGGTGCGCAGGGTCGCCCCGCGCTCGCGGAGCGCCTCGATACGGTCGGCGTGGGCGACCTCGTCGTCGCGGTAGACGATCGCCGCCTCGCCGCCGTCTGCGAGCGCGCGCTCCGCGATTGCGACCGCCGGGCCGATCCCCGGCCCGCCGGCGACGATCACCGCGCGCGCCTCGCCGTCGTAGTGCTGGTCGCCGAACGGTCCCGAGAGCGTCATCTCGGTGCCGGGGTCCGCCTCGGTGAGGAACGCCGAGAAGTCGCCGCTCTCCTCGGGGTCGATCCCGACCGTCACCTCGAAGGTGTCCTCGACCGTGGGCGACGAGAGGGTGTAAAAGCGCGCGATCGGCTCGCCGTCGATCTCCGTGCCGAGTTTCACGAACTGTCCCGGCTCCGCGTCGAACCCCTCGGGAGACCGAAACCGGAAGGCGTAGGTGTTCCGACCGACCGACTCGACCGCAGTGACCGTCACCGTCGCGTTCATACCCCCGGTTCGGATCGGCGGACACAAACGTGTTCCCGTCTGGGACGCCTGCGGCGCTCGCATCCATGTCGGCCGCAGCCTCCACAGAGACGCGTTCTCACCGCCCGCTCCGCGGTTCGACGTTCGACGACCGTCGAAACGAGGTCCGACGAGAACGGTCGATCAGGACAATGGGGAAAAACGCACGTCCAAATAATATTTGATATTCTCATTACTGTACACTATCTGCGTCAATATTCGCGAAGAGGTGGCTATTCGTCCAGGAACGTGTCGGTGACGCCTTCCAGAAGTCTTTTGATTAGTCCGGTGGAAGCACCGACATAGCAATGGCCGCGGACTTCAACTGGGCCGTCGGCGGGGAGGCCGGCGACGGCATCGACTCGACCGGGAAGATCTTCGCGCAAGCGCTCTCTCGGGCGGGTCGACACGTGTTCACGTCGAAGGACTTCGCCTCGCGGATCCGGGGCGGCTACACCGCCTACAAGGTGCGGACGTCCGTCGACAAGGTACAGAGCGTCGTGGACCGGCTCGACGTGCTCATCGCGTTGACTCCCCGGACGATCGAGGAGAACCTCGACGAGCTCCACGAGGGGTCCGTGATCATCTACGACGGCGAGCGGACGACGATGCAGGACGTCGAAATCCCCGACGAGATGACCGGGATCGACGTGCCGCTCAAGCGGCTCGCTGAGGAGGCCGGCGGGGCGATCATGCGGAACGTCGTCGCGCTCGGGGCGGCCTGCGAGGTGGCGGAGTTCCCCATCGAGAACCTCGATTCGGCACTCGAGAAGCGCTTCTCGGACAAGGGCCAGAAGCTCGTCGACAACAACAAGGAGGCGGCCCGCGCGGGGCGGTCGTACGTCGCCGAGGAGTACGACCACGAGTTCGACTACGCGCTGGAGACCACCGACGAGGACTACGTCCTGCTCAACGGCGACGAGGCGATCGGCATGGGCGCCATCGCCGCCGGGTGCCGCTTCTACGCCGGGTACCCGATCACGCCCGCGACCGACGTGATGACGTACCTCACCGGTCGCATCGAGCGGTACGGCGGCCACGTCGTGCAGGCCGAAGACGAGCTGTCCGCGATCAACATGGCGCTGGGGGCCGCTCGCGGGGGCGCACGCGCGATGACTGCCACGTCCGGGCCGGGGATCGACCTGATGACGGAGACGTTCGGGCTCGTCGCCACCTCGGAGACGCCGCTCGTCATCTGTAACGTGATGCGCTCCGGTCCCTCGACGGGGATGCCGACGAAACAGGAGCAGGGCGACCTGAACCAGATGCTGTACGGCGGTCACGGCGAGGTACCTCGGTTCGTCGTCGCGCCGACGACCGTCGCGGAGTGCTTCTGGAAGACCGTCGAGGCGTTCAACCTCGCCGAGAAGTACCAGATTCCCGTCTACCTCACCGCCGACCTCTCGATGGCGGTCACGGAGCAGACGTTCACGCCGGACACCTTCGACATGGACCAGGTGGAGGTCGACCGCGGCTTCGTCGTCGACGAGAGCACCATCGACGACCACCTGACCGACTCCGGTGGCTTCAAACCCCACGAGATCACGGAGGACGGCATCTCTCCGCGCGCGTTCCCCGGGACGGCAGACGGGGCGCACATGTCCACCGGCCTCGAACACGACGAGCAGGGCCGGCGGACCGAGGACACGGAGATGCGCGTCGAGCAGGTCGACAAGCGCAACCGGAAGGTCGAGACGGCCCGCGAGCGCGAGGACTGGAGTCCGCGCGAGTTCGGCGACCCCGACGCCGACACGCTCGTGATCACGTGGGGATCGAACGAGGGCGCGCTCATCGAGGCGGTCGAGTTACTCTCCGACGACGGTGTCGACGTCCGCGTGCTCTCCGTTCCGTACGTCTTCCCGCGGCCGGACCTCTCCGAGGACGTCAAAGCGGCCGAGAACGTGATCGTCGTGGAGTGTAACGAGCAGGGGCAGTTCGCCGACCTCGTCGAACACGACGTGCTGGAACGCGTCGACCGCGTGAACAAGTACAACGGCGTGCGGTTCAAGGCCGACGAACTCGCAGATGCGATCAGATCGACCCTCGCGACGGGGGTGGAGGCGTAACCAATGAGTTCAGACATCCGATTCACCGACTTCAAGTCCGACAAGCAGCCGACGTGGTGTCCGGGGTGTGGCGACTTCGGCACGATGAACGGGATGATGAAGGCGCTCGCGGAGACGGGGAACGACCCCGACAACACCTTCGTCGTCGCCGGCATCGGCTGTTCCGGCAAGATCGGCACGTACATGCACAGCTACGCGCTCCACGGCGTCCACGGGCGCGCACTCCCCGTGGGGACCGGCGTGAAGTTGGCCCGGCCCGACATCGAAGTGATGGTCGCCGGCGGCGACGGCGACGGCTACTCCATCGGCGCGGGTCACTTCGTCCACGCCGTCCGGCGCAACGTCGACATGACGTACGTCGTGATGGACAACCGAATCTACGGGCTCACGAAGGGGCAGGCCTCGCCGACCTCGCGCGAGGACTTCGAGACGTCGACAAGCCCCGAGGGACCGAAACAGCCCCCGGTCAACCCGCACGCGCTGGCGCTGGCGTCGGGCGCGACGTTCATCGCGCAGTCGTTCTCCTCGGACGCGCTCCGCCACCAGGAGATCATCCAAGAGGCGATCGAGCACGACGGATTCGGCTTCGTGAACGTGTACTCGCCCTGTGTCACGTTCAACGACGTCGACACCTACGACTACTTCCGCGACACCCTCGTCGACCTGCAGGAGGCCGACCACGACCCGACCGACAGGGACGCCGCCAAGGACGTCATCTTCGACACCGAGACGGAACACCAGGGCGTCATCTACAAGAACGAGGCGTCGGTGCCGTACCACGAGCAGCACGGCGTCGACGAGGACATGTCAGTCATCCCCGACGGTGCGCCAGAGAGCGCGACGGACCTCGTCCGCGAGTTCTACTGAGCGGGCTCGCCGGACCGTCTCTTCCGGTTTCGTCTCTTTCGACTTCCTCGGCTTCCGTCTCGCTGGCCTCGCCTTTCGAGATCCGATAGCTCACCTCGTCGCGGTCCGAGAACGGATCGCGGACGTCGATTCCGACCGCTCGCGACCGTCAGAAACCGGCGGGACGGCCGGAGTTCCGGCGTCTGCGACCCGTTTCAGCAGACCTAATTACGTGGGTCCGAATTGGCGGGTATGTCCGACCGCTACGACGTCGCGATCGCTGGCGCCGGCCCGGCGGGCGCCCAGTGCGCTCGCGACCTGGCGGCGCGCGACTACGACGTCGTCGTCCTCGAAACCGAGCCCGAAGCCGAGTTCCCCCGGCAGAGCAACAAGTCGACCGCCGGGACGTTCCCGTCGATGATGTCGGCGTTCGGCGTCCCCGACGACGTGGTGATGTCGTACACCGACGACGTGGTGTTGGAGTCGCCGAACAGCTACTACGAGAGCTACCAGCCGGGCGCCGTCCTGGAGTTCGCCGAGTTCAAGCGCTTCCTCGTCGCGGACGGCCGCGAGAACGGCGCCGAGTACCGATTCGACGCGCGCGTCTCCCGACCGATCCTCGACGACGACGGCGTCATCGAGGGCGTCCGCTACAACGGCGACGAGGCGGTGTACGCCGACGTCGTCGTCGACGCCACCGGACCCGCGGCGCCGATCGCGAGCGCGCTCGACGTCGTCGACCTCGAACGCGAGAACCAGGCAATCGGGATCGAGTACGAGATGGCGGGCGTCGAGATGAATCACCCGGAGTACGCCGACCTCCGGCGCGCGATGATGCTCCGACTCGACCACGACGTCGCGCCCGGCGGCTACGCGTGGATCTTCGCCACCGGCGAGGACACCGCGAAGGTGGGACTCTGCTACATCCAGAACGACCGCCACCGCGAGTTCGCCGACGACGGCAAGACCATCGACGGCTACCTCGAAGACTGGCTCGCGACCGACCCCCGATTCGCCGACGCGGAGCGCATCGACGGGAAGGTCCACCGCGGCTCCGCACACATCCAGCGACCCGACCGGATGCACACGGACCGGTTCCTCGCGATCGGCGACACCGTCCCCTCCATCGATCCGCTGTGGGGCGAGGGGATCCACAAGGGGATGAAGTCCGCGCGCGCCGCCGCGGCCACGGTCGACCGCTGTCTCACCGACTCCGATCGGCGGGTCGACGCCGAGAGCCTCTCCGTGTACGAGCGGCTCTGGCACCGGGACGTCGCGCCACGCGCAGGGGCCCGGATCGCGCTCACCGAGCTGTTGTACCTCGCGCCCAACGAGCGGTACGACCGGCTGATGAACGACCTCCGGGCCGCCGACGAGAACACGCTCCAACGGGCGAACCGCGGCGAGAAGAGCGCGATGGCGAAGCTGCTCCACCTCGACGATTTCCCCCTTCTGGCCCGGTACGCCCGCGAACGGTTCGGCACGTGAGTCGGGAAGCGATTCGCCGTCGTCACCGCTAGGGAGCGACGGATAGGGTATGAGTGGTGGACGGACGGGATGGCCCGGCGTTCCGACACGGGGTATCCCGATTGCCTTCTCCACCCCGCGACCCGACGAGCGACGGGCGTCCGGCGGTGGGCTGCTCGCTTCCGCGCCTGACCCGGTGCCGCCGACGAACCGCGACGGACCGCTCCTGCGAGCGGGCGCCGCGGACCGCTGTCCCCGGCGGACGAGGCTTCCACGTTGGCTCTCGGGGCCCGCGCCGGTCCGACCGGACGCGCCCGTCGTTCGGTCCCCGCTGAAGACTACCTCGCGGGTGACGAGCGGGGCCTAACCGCCCGACCTAGTCCGGGTTTCGGTACACGGCTGCACCTTAAGGGCCTTTCGTTCGGCGGTTCGGCGTCCCGAGACCGGCCTGCGCTTACGCCAGCACCTCGCGGGCGTAGGCCGCCGCGGCCGCCGGCACCGGCACCGACAGCGCCACCACCGCGGGCGCGTGCCACCGCAGCCAGCGGTAGTCGGCGAACATCGTCGTGGGCTCGACCGCGAGCGTCCACGCGGCCGCGCTCAGGGTCGTCGAGACGCCGAGCACGACGGCGACCCCGGCGAGCGTCCCTGGATCGACGTTCCCCTGTTCGACCGATCCGATGACGACCGCGGTCACGAGCGCGAACAGCGCGACGCCCGCCGCGCCGACGACCCCGGAGGCGTAGTACCCCGCGAGCTGATCGGCGTAGCCCGAAACGAGCGCGTACGGCGCGGCGAGCACGAGCACGGTGACGACGGCGGCGGCGATCCCCGTCCGCCGGAAGCGGTCGCGGCGGTTCATACCGAGACGTGCGTCGGGCACGGCGGTAAATGGACCGGATCGACGGCGCCCGCCGGCGACGACGTCTCCCCGCGTGGCGGTCTCGTGCCCGCCCCGTGCGGAACCCATTTGCGTCGTCGGCCCCTACCGCGACGCATGACGTTCCAACCCGGCTCCGAGGCCGAGCCCGAGGAGATCGAAGCGCGCGTCCAGACCGCCATCGCCGAGAACGACGTGGTCCTGTTCATGAAGGGGAATCGGCTGATGCCGCAGTGCGGCTACTCGCGGCGCGCCGTCGAGCTCATCAGCCAGCACGTCGAGGAGTTCGAGACGGTCGACGTCCTCCCCGCGCTCCCGCAGTACCGGGAGGCGTTAGAGGCCGAGAGCGGCTGGGAGACGATCCCGCAGACGTTCGTCGACGGCGAGTTCGTCGGCGGCAGCGACGTGCTCGCCGAGCTCGACGAACGAGGCGAACTGGCCGCCGAGCTCGGCGCCGAGTAACGTCACCGGGAGACGCGGTCTTCGAGCCAGTCGAGCTGTGCCGCGAGCTCCGTCCGGCGCTGTCGTTCGATGATCGTCGAATCCAGAACGGCACCGACGACCGCAACGTCCAGTTCGAACGCCGTCGTCGCCTTCACGTCGGTGCCGTCGCCGCCGGCGTCGAGGCGGTACGCCGTTCGCATCTCGTCGAATATCCCTTCGCGCTGTTCGTAGGCGAGGACGGCGTCGGGGGCGTCGACGAGTTCGAGGGTCAACTCGATCGTCGCGATCCCGACCCGGTTCGCGACGCGAACGGTCCGATCCTCGACCGTCACCTGGTCGAACCCGGCCGCTCGCATGAACGCCTCCACGTCGCCGATCGCGTCTCGGACGTCGTCCGGCGGCGCACCGATAGACCGCGTGACGCTGACCGAGTTCACGGTTCCAACGGCTCATTGTGGGTTATCTCGACGTACCAGAGCTCCGGCTCCGGGTTCGCGGTCTCGTACGCGAATCCCCGCCGTTCGAGCACCTCGTACAGCGGTTCGGGCTCGAAGCTGTTTATCAGGAGCAGCGATTCGCCGCCCTCCAGGTCGCCGAGCGAGGCCATGATGTCGCCGAACGGCTCGCCGTCGATCTCGCGGACGTCGAGGCGACGGTCGGTGTCGGCGGGTTCGAGCGGCATGGGTCGGGGTACGCGGATCGCTCGATTAGGGTTTCTCCCGATGATGTTCGGCATCGATCGGGGACGACACCCCATTGAGGACGGGCGGCGGCTCGTCGGCCCGGAACCGGTCCGCGCCGCGGAAGACGTCCGGCTCGGCGGCGACGTCGGGGAATTCGCGGGCGTCGGCCCGCCTCCGGAGTCGAGACGGAACCCGCGACGCCGAAGTGTCGAATGTCGAAGGGTAGGGGATATAAACCTACGGCCCCTACAGGAGGTAGGTGCTGCCGTTACCGCCGTCGTCGCGACGACCGGTCGATCCCACCCCACCCACTCAACAATGACAGGCCGCGTGTTCAGACTTCATTCGACGCTCGAACTGCCACTCGAAGACGTAGAGACGTACTTCGAAGAGGACCCCGACCTCCCGTCGGAGATCGACGATATCGACATCACGCGTCGAAACAACACTCTCATCATTAAGGCCCTGTCCGACGACGAGAGCATCAGCAAGTACACCCCGACCGCCCAGCTGAAGGCGTCGGTCACCGAAACGCGCGTCTACGAGGAGGAGCCGCCGCGCGCCGGCGGCCCCCAGTGGATGGACGACGAAGAAGAGGAGATCCCCTCGGAGCTCGTCGAGTTCGCCTGCTTCAAGGGCGACCGCGAGACGGTCCTCCAGAACTCCGCGCTCCAGTATCCGATGTTCTTGGTGCTCCGCGAGCTAGCGCTCCGATCGGAGAAGGGGACGCTGACTGCGATCACCGAGGACGACGGCGACCTCGAGGCCACGCGGATCGTGGAGGGCGAGCCGCGCCCGGCGAGCATCGAGGTCGTCGAGAGCCCGCAGGGAGCGGGCGACGGCGACGGCGGCGTCAACTGGCGCGACAACGAGTTCATCTCCGACTGACGGCCGGACGCCGGACCGTCGAAGTTCACGCGCAGAAGTTCACGCACAGAACTCGCAGTCGCAGTACCGCGCACACACCGGGTTGCCGCAGTCGGCGTCGCGGGCGGAGCAGTGGGTCCGTCCGTGTCGGATGAGCAGCACGTGCACCGGGTAGGTCAGCTCGTCCGGCACCAGCTCGCCGAGGATCTCGTGGGCGCGCTCGTTCGACGCCGACGCCGGTACCAGTCCGAACCGCTTCGAGACGCGCTCGACGTGCGTGTCGACCGCCATCGTCGGCTTCCCGAAGTGGAAGTTCAACACGACGCTTGCGGTCTTCGGACCGATCCCCTTGATGTCGGTCAGCCAGTCTTTCGCCGCCGCCGTGTCCATCGCGTCGAGGAACGCCAGCGAGTACGCGCCGCCGGTCTCCTCGCGGATCGCGGCGAGCGCACGCTGGATCCGACGCGCCTTCTGGTCGGCCAGTCCGGCCACCCGGATCGTCTCTTTCAGCTCCTCGCGGTCGGCCGACTCGATCGCCGCGAAGTCGGGGTACCGCTCGAACAGCGCCTCCGACGCCCGGCGGGTGTTCTCGTCGGCGACGTTCTGTGAGAGGATCGTCGTCACCAGCTGGCGGACGCCCTCGCCGGGCTCCGCGGTCGGATCCGCGCCGTGTTCTTCGACTCGGTCGACGGGCTCGTACAGCGACACCAGGTCCTCGTGGAGCTGTCGGACCCGGGCTTCGTCCCACGTCTGCGTCGACATATCCGCGGTAGGACCGGCACGGACTTCAGGCCGACGACCGACACCGCGAGGCGACGACCGACACCGCGACTCGACACCCCCCGCAGCGCGGCGGGTTTTTGTACTCCACGTTCCAAGCGTCGGACATGTATCGGGCGAGCGATCGGGTCGACAACGCGGCGTGGATCGACCGGATCGACGACGCGTGCGCGGCGCTCGACCTCGACGCGGAAGCGCGCTCGACGGCGACCGACCTCTTTCTCTCGCGGGCGCCAGACGACGAACAGGGGAAACGCGTCGTCGCCGCCGCCAGCCTCTACGCCGCCGCGCTGATCCGCGGCCAGGAGCGGTCGCAGTCCGCGGTCGCCGACGCGATGGACGTCTCCCGGCTCTCGGTCCAGCAGCGCTGGAAACCGATCCTCGAGGACGCCGGCTTCACCCCGCCGACATGGTGAACAGGGGGGACGCCCCGCCACGCGCTCACCGCCCGTCGGACGACGCATCTCCCCACCGGGCCTCCGAGGCGAAGAGCAGGAACGCGATCGCGCCGAGGAACGCGACCACGAGCGGGAGCGTCGCCTCGCCGGCAGCACCGTAGTGGCTCCCGAACGCCACCGGGGTCACGCTCAGGCCGAACAGGCCGACGGCGTGGCCGATCTTGTCCGTGCGGTCGTCGAACTCGACCGCCTCGCCGAGAAACGACACGTCGAACGCGGCGTAGAAGTACGCCGCGCCGGCGTACACCGCAGCGATCCCCGTCGCGACGAACGGATCGGCGATGAGCAGCCGGTACGTGCCAAGACCGACCACCAGCCGCAGAGGAGGGCCAGCGGGAGGTGTCTGTCCATGTCGGAGACTGCGAGGACGCGGTCAAAGAGCGTTGGGGCCGACCGATGGCTCACCCGCAGTCACTCGGTCTGCGGCGTCGCGACGACGCCGAGGTGGTCCTCGTGGTACCGGTCGAGCCGCCGGGTCTCCAGCACCTCGTAGGCGTCCCGGAGCCGGCCGAGCGCGTCGTCGAACACGTCGGTGGGATCGGCGGTCACGTCCTCGCTGCGCGCCTTGATCGCGAGCAACAGCCGCCCGTCGTCCGCGAGGAACCGCGCGTTACGGACGGCGACCGCCGCCTGTCCGCGCGTGGCGACGTCCTGGACGATCGCGTCGACGTCGGCCTCCACGACGTGGGCGTACGTCTCCGGCTTCCGGGCGTCTTTCAACAGCGGAAAGAGCCGATCGCGGGGCTCGGCGGCATCGAGGAGGTCGCGAACGGGTCGCGGGGCGAACTCGACCGCGTAGGTGGGCCCGGCGAAGTCCGCGACGTGGCTGACGGTCGTGCCGCTGGCGGCGCCGAGGTACAGCACCGTCTCCCCGCCGACCAGTCCGGTGTCCATCCCGAGTTCGAGCATGCCGCCGAGCTTCGACCGCCCGGGATCCCACGCGCGCCACCCGTCGGTGGTCGGCTCCCCGTACACCGGCTCACCGCGGGTCGCGAGCCGCGTCTCGCCGTCGATATCGCGGCGCTCGACGCCCGTCGGAAGCGGCGGCGCGTCGCGCTCACGCTCACTCATCGGCCGCCTCCGTATCGTGGGCGCTCCCGCGGTCTCCGACCTCCTCGTCGCCCTCATCGTCTTCGGCCCGAGCCCGGATCGTCGCCATCCGCTTCCGGAGGTCCTCGTGGAGCGTCGGTCGGCGCTCTCCCGCGTAGTGGTCGGCACGCGCCGCGAGCGCCAGCTTCCCGGCGAACGCCCGCGCCGCCGACCCGCGGTCCTCGGGTCGGGTGTTCCGGACGTGCTCGTGGGTGTAGATGACCCCGTGTTTCGGGGACGGCGCGCGCCCGGAGAGATGCGCGAACAGCGCGTCCTCCGCGCCGAGCACCTGGACGGTGCCCGCGGGCTTCTTCGCCAGCGGCTCCAGCCCGCCCGCGAGCGCGATCAGCCGCGCCGCCAGTTCCGGGCCGGCCATCTCCGCGAGGTTGGGCGCGACCGCGGGCGCGATCCGGTCGATCGCCGCCGCGAGCGCGTCGCGCTCGGCCCCCAGATCGACCACGCGCTCCGCGAGCGACACGACCCGCCGATCCGTCTCGCCGTCCGGCTCCCTGTCGGCGACCGCGCGGGCCCCCTCGATCCCGGGCGCGACCTCGTCGAACCGGCTCCCCGCCCACTCGGCGAGCCGCTCGGCCAGCTCGTTGGCGGTGCGTTCGCAGTCGTCCATGGCCCGCACCAGGTGAACGAGCTGTGCGTCGTCGGCGCGCTCGCGCTCGCGGGCCGCCTC
>NZ_WPCE01000120.1 GCF_009742825.1 Halorubrum sp. CBA1125 | reverse complement strand
CGTCCGCGACCGCCGCCGCCGAGCGCGAAGCGTTACGTCTCTATACGATCGACGACATCGTCGCTGCACTCGGAGGTGAGTGACATCCTCCCCGCGCTGAAGGCGCGAGGCTTTCGCCTCGAATGTTCCGTAATTACGGTGGGCACGATGTTGCTATCGGTTCCGAAGGTTTCTCAGCAGAACTAACCAACAGCATACTTCACACTCCGGTAGATGTTGATTAAACACCATCACAAAGACGGTCGGCTTCGAAGCGAAGTGACCCAAAGTGGTGCGCTACTCGTCGTCCTCATCTGAGCCGCATCGACCACACCACAGCGCGAGGACAACGATTGCGACTCCTTCGAATCGGGCGACTGTGTACACCCACGGCCGGAATTCTATCTCAGAATTTTCAGTCGTTGCCAGATCCATCACCGCGTCGACCAGACGCTTCGGGAACAACAGTTCGATGACCCCGAAAGCCGCGAGTAGTGCTCGTACTATCATACCGTATAGTAGGCCCTCCAACACTAAGGAGAGTATGGAGGTTTCGCTATGAGTGAGAATCAGCTCTGTTCAGGCGCACTCAGATACGGCAGATGGCTTCGCAGGCACGCTAGTCGTCACCAACGCTGAATTGCGTGTATTCACTCACAGTATTGACTCTGTTGAAATCCTCTTATTCAGACATGAGATGAGCTGAAATAGCTGGTCGCTGAAGTTTGCTGTACGAGATAGTTGTGGTCGAGAACATCTCCAAAGGGGTAGCCGCTCGCTTATAGACAGTTGCCAGCGCGGTGAATTCTTCCAAAGCCCCAGCCGGGAGGGCTCACGGCTCCGCCGTTCGCCAGTCGAGGGCGACCGGAGGGAGCCCTCGCACGACTCGTGCGACTCGCTGTGCTCCTCAGTCGCTCGCGGTGCTCGCTCCTTGCGGTGCTTGCGTCGTCGTACTTCGCCCTCCCGGCAGCGAGGCGCGATGCGCCGGCTGCCAGAGGGACCTTCGGTCCCTCCCTGCTCGCGCCCGTCGGGCGCGAGCAGGCACGCCACCGCAGCAGCGGATCGGGCGTTCCTTGGACTGGCTGACCACGAGGGCTCAGAATGTATCAACTGTTGATGATTTCAACAGAGCCGACCAATTCAATACCTCTCACCACCAGTTGGATGTACGCGAATCGCAGGAACGCTTCGACCCGCGTTCCGTAACATAACGAAATCACTCACAGATCACAGTCGTTATTTATAAGGAACGTACCGCCGTCTAGCGGATTTGAATCGTTATGAATTGGAACGGGCGCGACGGGATTTGAACCCGCGGCATCTTGGTCCGGAACCAAGTGCTCTGTCCGCTGAGCTACGCGCCCTCAGGGTCGGCTACCTGCGGAGAGCGTTTAATGCTTCTGACTCGGACCGGCCGTCGTCGGGGCTCGTTCCGGAGGAGCGCGCTCTGAGGTCCATCCGCCGACGCCGAGTGTGGCAACTCTCGGACGGCGGAGGGCGACCACAGCGGGGCATCCCGTCCCGTCGCGTTTATTGCGGCTCCGTGGTCAACTCGATCCGTGACACCCGTGGACGCGACGGTCCGCCGCGCGGAGCGCGCCGACCTGCTCGACGTGGTGCGGATCGAGCGCGCCTGCTTCACGGACCCGTGGCCGTACGACGCCTTCGAGCGTCTCCTCGGCGAGTCGACGTTCCTCGTCGCCGAGCGCGACGACGCCGTCGTCGGCTACGTGGTCGCGGACGTCACGCCGAACCACGGTCGAGACATCGGCCACGTGAAGGACCTCGCGGTGCATCCCGAGGCCAGAGAATGCGGGATCGGTCGGACGCTGCTCCGCTCGGCGCTCGCGCGGCTCCGCGCGGCCGACGTCGCGGTCGCCCGGCTCGAGGTCCGCGAGGGGAACGACCCCGCGCGGTCGCTGTACGCCGACGAGGGGTTCGAACCGGCCCGGCGCGTCTCGGGGTACTACCGCGACGGCGAGGACGCGCTCGTGCTCGTCGTCGACCTCGCGGAGTGGGTCGAGGGCGGGTGAGACGCCGGTCGACGCGCATCGACGGAGCCGGGCGGACGACTCGCCGAATGCCGAACCGCCTCGTTGACAAGGCTTAGTTCGGGGCGGACCAACGGACCCGTATGAGTTCGGTTCCCGAACGCGCGGAGATCGACGAGACGTACAAGTGGGACCTCGGGGGCATCTACGCGGACGACGACGCGTGGGAGGACGCCTACGAGGCGGTCACAGAGCGGATCGACGAGCTGCGCGCCTACGAGGGGCGTGCCACCGAAGACGCCGAGACCCTCCTCGAACTGCTCGAACTGCGGGAGGAAGTGTTCCGCGAGCTCCAGCAGGTGACGACGTACGCCCGCCTCCGGAGCGCCGAGGACACCCGGAACCAGGAGTACCAGGCGATATCGGCGAAGGCGTCCGCGCTCAGCTCCGAGGCGTCGAGCGCGATCTCCTACCTCGAACCCGAGCTCCAGTCGCTCAGCGAGGCCGACGTGGAGGCGTTCATCGAGGAGGAGTCCGACCTCGCCGCGTACGAACACTACCTCGACGACGTGTTGCGGACGAAGCCGCACACGCGCTCGGCCGAGGTCGAGGAGGTACTCGCGGACCTCTCGGAGGTCACCGACGCCCCGAGCGAGATCTACTCGATGCTGACGAACGCCGACATGACCTACGGCGTCGTCGAGGGGCCCGACGGCGACGACGTCGAGATCACGCAGGCGAACTTCACGAAGCTCCAGACGAACCCCGACCGCGACTTCCGCCGCCGCGTCCACGAGAGGTTCTACGAGGCGTGGGGCGACGTGCGGAACACGGTCGGGACGTCACTGGAGAAGGCCGTGCGGGAGCACGTCACCAGCGCCGAGATCCGCGGCTACGACAGCGCGCGGGCGGCCGCGCTCGACGGCCCCAACGTCCCGACCGAGGTGTACGACACGCTGGTCGAGACCGTCGACGACAACCTCGACGTGCTCCACCGCCACGCCGAGCTGAAGGCGGACGCCCTCGGCGTCGACCAGCTGGAGAGCCACGACCTGTACATGTCGCTGACCGGCGATCAGGGCCCCGATATCGAGTACGACCAGGCGGCCGAGTGGGTGATCGAGGCGGTCGAACCGCTCGGGGAGGCCTACCAGGAGCGGCTGGCCGAGGGGCTCGACTCGCGGTGGGTCGACGTGTACGAGAACCGCGGAAAGCGCTCCGGCGCGTTCTCCTCCGGCACGTACGACACTCAGCCGTACATTATGATGAACTACCAGGACGACATCGCCTCGATGTTCACGCTGGCCCACGAGCTGGGCCACTCGATGCACTCGGAGCTGGCCGGCGACGCCCAGCCGTGGCACGACGCGAGCTACGAGATCTTCGTCGCCGAGATCGCCTCCACCGTCAACGAGACGCTCCTGACTCACCACCTGCTCGACGCCGTCGAGGACGACGAGCTTCGCACGCACGTGCTCGACGAGTACCTCGAACGCTTCCGCTCGACGCTCTTCCGTCAGACCATGTTCGCCGCCTTCGAACAGGCGATCCACGAGCGCGTCGAAGACGGCGAGGCGCTCACTCCCGACGGGTTCGACGAGATCTACGCCGATCTCAAGGGAGACTACTACGCGCCCGCGGAGCTAACCGGCGGCATCGAGCGCGAGTGGGAGCGCATACCCCATTTTTACTACGACTTCTACGTGTACCAGTACGCGACCGGGATCTCCGCAGCGGTCGCGATCGTCGAGCGCGTCCTCGACGAGGGCGACCCCGCTGCCGCCGACTACCGCGAGATGCTCGCCGCGGGCGGCGCCGACTATCCGCTCGACGTGGTCGAACTCGCCGGGATCGACGTGACCTCGGCGGACCCGATCGAGTCGGCCGTCGGCGTGTACGAGGACTACCTCGACGAGGTCGCGACCCTCCTCGATCTGGCGTGACCGCGAGCGGGACGCCGATCGGCGGGGACGAGGACGAGGGGTCGCCCGTGGACGGCGACGACCGCCTGTACACCGACCGGGAGTGCGTCCTCCCGGACGGGCGGTCGCTCGCGTACGCGACCGCCGGCGAGCCCGCGGGCTCGCCGGTCGTGCTCCTCCACGGAACGCCGGGATCGAGGCGGTTTGTCGCCCTCTGCGCCGCCGCCGCGACGGCCGCCGGCGTCCGGCTCGTCGCCCCAGACCGTCCGGGATACGGGCGCTCGTCGCCCCCGCCGAGCGGGTGGGGGGTGGGCGGCGTGGCGGGACGACCTGACCGCGCTCCTCGACGCCGAGGATATCGACCGCGCGCCGATCGTCGGCTTCTCGGGCGGGGGACCGTTTGCGCTCGCCAGCGCGCCGGGAGACCGGACGACGCGCGTCGGAGTGATCGGGAGCGTCGTCCCGCCGGCACGGAATCCCCTCACGCTGCTGTCGCGGGTCCCGTTCGCGCTCGGCGCGCTGTTCCGGGTCGCCAGACTGGTCGCGCGGGTCCGTGGTCCCGAGTCGGTCGTCGCGCAGTACACGGACGAGAGGGTGTCCGACGCGG
Source organism: Halorubrum sp. CBA1125 (assembly GCF_009742825.1). Classification (GTDB taxonomy): domain Archaea; phylum Halobacteriota; class Halobacteria; order Halobacteriales; family Haloferacaceae; genus Halorubrum. The sequence continues at coordinate 4,560 of NZ_WPCE01000120.1, read as the reverse complement.
TCGCGGGGGCGGTCGCGGCCGACTTCCACGAGGCGCTCCGGCAGGGACCGACCGCCGCCGTCCGGGAGACGCGGCTGTTCGCCGAGGAGTCGGTCGGTGCGTTCCCGTCGTCGACCCCGGTGCGGGCGTGGCACGGAACCCGCGACGGGAACGCGCCGATCGGCCCCGTCAGGTCGCTGCTCGACGGCGACCGCGACACGGTCGTGACCGTCGAGCGCGACCACCTCGGGACACTCCTCGCGTGTCGGCGAGACGCCTTCACGTGGGCGACCGACGGGGCGTCGCGCTAAGGGGCCGGCCGCAGATCGACACCGAACCGGTCGGCGCCTCAGAGGTCGTCGGCGTCGAACTTCCAGAGTCCCGCCAGCGGCGGGGCGATCGTCCAGAAGACGAGCATCGACGCCGCGGAGATCTGCCGGTTGACCTGGTCGCCCGCGAACAGCTGTTCGGCGAGGAACGCGTTCGTCAGCGTCTCGACGCCGGTCGTCGGGTTCGAGACCCGGAGGAACGCTCGCACCTGGGCGCTCGACGCCGGCAGCGGGTCGATGAGCGGCTCCGCGGCGCCGAGCAGTTGGCCGGTGATCGCGCCCCACAGGAGGACGAAGAGGACGTAGATCCCGACGCCGCCGATCAGCGCGCGTCGCTGGGTCCTCGACGCGGCCGAGCAGCCGACCGCGATGGCGACGAACACCACCCCGAGGACCGCGGCGAAGACGGTGTAGCCGAGAAACGCCCCGGCGTCGAACGCGACCGGCGCGACGATCAGGACCGCGGCGGGCAACAGGAAGCCGACGAACACCGCGAGCGCCAGCGCGGCGCCGCGGCCCGCGACCTTGCCGAAGACGACGTCGGCCCGCGAGTGCGGCAGCGACAGCAGCAGCTTCAGCGAGCCGGACTCGCGCTCGCCGCTCACCGCGTTGTAGCCCACGACGACGCCAACGAGCGGGACCAGCGTCGTCACGAGGAACGGCCCGACGAAGAAGCTCAACAGGACCTCCGTCGCGAACTGCTCGCCCTGACCGGCGGGCCTGACGGCGTACGCGAACGCCGCGACGAGCAGCGAGAACAGCGCCACGAGGATCAGCATCCCTCGCGACCGGACCGTGTCGTGGAAGTCCTTCTCGGCGACCGCGACGAGACTCATCGGCCCACCTCCTCGGGCGATCCGTCCGCCTCGGTCGGAGCGAGCCCGTCCGTGTCCGTCGTTGCGTCCGGCGCTTCCCCTTCCGTGTATGCCAAGAAGAGGTCCTCCAGCGACGCTTCCCGGGTGCGGAAGTCGTCGACGACGACGCCCGCCTCCTCCAGGGCGCCGATGATCCGGGTCTTCGCGCCGGGTTCGCAGTTCGCGACGAGGGTGTCCCCGTCGCGGTCGACGCGGGTGACGCCGTCGAGGTCGCGGACCGCGTCGAGGGCCGCCTCGACGTCGCCGTCCGCGCCGCCGACCGCGATCTCCAGCGTCTCCTCGCCGCCGACGGTCTCGCGGAGCCCCTCGACGGAGTCCTCGGCGACGAGTTCGCCCGCCCGGAGGATCCCGACGCGGTCGCAGACGGCCTCGACCTGCGCGAGTACGTGCGAGGAGAAGAAGACGGTCGCGCCGCGGTCGGCCTCCGTCCGGACGATCTCGCGCATCTCCTTCGCGCCGGCCGGGTCGAGCCCGGAGGAGGGCTCGTCGAGGATGAGGAGGTCCGGCTCGCCGACGAGCGCCATCGCCAGCGCGAGCCGCTGGCGCATGCCCTTGGAGTAGTCGCCGGCCTTTCGGTCGGCGTCGTCGAGGAGCCCGACCCGCTCGAGGACGGCCTCGGGGGCGACGTCGACCTCCTTGGACCCTATCGCGAACTCGACGTGTTTCCGGCCGGAGAGCCGGTTGTACACGGAGAAACCGTCGGGGAGGACGCCGGTCCGTCGACGGATCTCGACGCTGTCGGCGGTGGCGTCGCGACCGAGCACCGTCACCGTCCCCTCGGTCGGTCGAACGAAGTCGAGCACCATGTCGATGGTCGTCGACTTGCCCGCCCCGTTGGGGCCGAGGAAGCCGTATACCTCACCCTCCTCGACCGTGAGGTCGAGGTCCCGCACGGCCGTGACGCCCGGGAACTCCTTCGTCACGCCGCGCAGTTCGATGGCGGTCATACCCCTCGTTCCCGGGGCGCGGGATAAAGCGTTGTGGCTCGCCGCGCGGGCGGAGTTCAGATACGGACGGAGAGCGAGATACTCGCCGACTGCGTCGCCATGGATCGGAGAGCGTACCGACCCACACGACACGACCCCTGAACGACACGAATAATGTCATCTGATCGTAATAGGTTGACACTTACCCGTTTGTATACTATAGGTTACGTCGGGGCGAACGCGGTGGACGACCGGAATCCGCGTCTCGATTGCGAACGAGATCGGCGTACCTGAAGTCGATCGTCGAAACATCCCAAATTTTAATGATGTACTCTCTGGAGTCCCTGTGGGATGGTACCAGTACCACTCCAGGGAACAGTTCAGTTCGCGCACAGTCCACTGTTAACGTTCATAATCGGATTGATAATCGTCATCGCGTTGCTCGTGTGGTTGGACCTCCCGGCGTTCGTCGGGCTGATCATCTCGGCGTTCCTCGTCGGCGTGGTGAACACGATCTTCGTCGCTGACTTCACCGCCGCCGACGCCGGCGCGCAGGTCGCGACGGCGTTCGGGAACGGGATGGCCGGGATCGGGATACCCATCCTGATGGCGGCGGTCATCGGCAAGGGAATGTTGGAGAGCGGTGCAGCACAACGGATCGTTCGCGGGTTCCAGAACGTACTCGGCGAAAGTAACTCCGACGTGGCGCTGCTCGGCAGCAGTTCGGTGCTGGCGATTCCGGTGTTTTTCGACAGCGTGTTCTACCTCATGGCGCCGCTCGCGCGCTCGATGCGGGCGCGGGTCGGTCGCGATTACACGCTGTTCATCGTCGTCGTCGGCGCGGGTGCCGCGACGACACACGTGTTCGTTCCGCCGACCCCCGGTCCGCTCGCGGTCGCCGACCAGGTCGGGAGCAACCTCGGGACGACGATCCTCGTCGGACTGGCGGTCGCCATCCCGGCGGCGATCATGTCCGGGCTCGTCTACGGCCGCTGGATCAACAACCGGCTCGATATCCCGCTGCGGGACACGATGGCGACCTCGACGGAGGAGCTCCAGGAGGTCGCCGACCGGCCGACCAGCGAGCTCCCCGGCGTGCTGGAGTCGCTCGCGCCGATCCTGCTCGCCGTCCTGCTGATCGCGTCCTCGACCGCCGTCAACACGTTCCAAGAGGTCGTGCCGGCCCTGGCCTCGCTACAGCCGTTCACGGACTTCCTCGGCAACAAGAACGTCGCGCTGACCATCGCCGCGCTCGCGGCCGCGTACACGTTCTACCGCTACGAGAGCATGACCCAGAGCGAGTGGAGCGACGAGCTCACCGAGGCGCTGCAGAGCGGTGGCAACATCGCCGCGATCACCGCGGCCGGTGGGGCGTTCGGCGCGCTGCTCGCCGCCTCCGGCATCGGTGACTACCTGGCGAGCGCGCTCCAAGAGGTCGGTATCGGCCTGCTCATCACCGCCTGGCTCATCGCCGCGATCGTCCGCATCGCCCAGGGGTCCGCCACGGCCGCGATGTTGACCGCCGCGGGGATCATGGCGCCGCTCGTCGGCAACCTGGCCGTCCACCCGGCGTACCTCGTGATGGCCATCGGGGCCGGCGGCAACATCTTCTCGTGGTTCAACGACTCCGGCTTCTGGCTCGTCAGCGAGATCGGGGGACTCACCAAGCGAGAGACGCTGCAGACCTGGACCGCCCTCACGACGATCATCTCGATAACGGGGCTCATCACCGTGCTGATCCTGTCGACGATCCTCCCGCTCGCCTGACGCCCGCGAGACGGCCGCTCGCCTGAGGCGAGCGGTTCGATTTTTTTCGATCGACGCGGCAGCGGGAGCCGCGGCGCTACCCGTCGTCGTCCGGCGGCCACGCCACGCCGCGCTCTGCGAGCAGGTCGGCGAAGTCGTCCTCGTCGAGGACGGGCACGTCCTCCGCGTCGGCGTCCGCGCGCTTCGACCGCCCGGGGTCCTCCCCCGCGACCAGGTAGTCCGTGTTCCCCGACACGGACGAGGTCGCCGACGCACCGTGCGCCTCGACGTGCGCCTGCGCCTCCCCGCGCGTCACCGACAGCGACCCGGTGAACACGAACGTCAGCCCGTCGAGCGCGTCGCCTGCGTCTACCTCGACCGGCTCCGGGTCGACCCCGCGCTCGCGGAGCAGCTCGCCGAGGGCGGTCTCCGCGAGCGCGATCGGCCGGCTCAGCCAGGCGTCGCGGCCGCCGACGAGCAGGATCCGCCCGTCTGTGCCTCGCCTTCGACGTCCTCGCCGGCGACCTCCGCGGCGCGCTCGGCGAGGTCGGCGTCCGTCCCCTCTCGCAGCGCCCCGATCCGGTCGTACAGGTCGGTCCGGAACGACCCGTCGAGCCGGAGCGTCTCGCCGTCGTCGACGAGCGCATCGGCCGCGACGAGCGTCGTCATCACCGCCTCCGAGTCGACCGCCTCGTCGTCCTCGGC
>NZ_WPCE01000242.1 GCF_009742825.1 Halorubrum sp. CBA1125 | reverse complement strand
AACCGCTCGCGTATCTCGAGTTCCTCACGTACGGCCGATCGCTGGCCCACTCGGTGTTCGCGTTCGCGATCTGTTCGCTCGCGGTCTGGTGGGTCGCGAGGCGCGTGCGCGGCCGCTGGGCGGCCGAGACGCTTCCCGAACGGCTCCGGGTCGTCACCCCGGCGGCGTTCGCCATCGGGTACGTGAGTCACCTGCTCGGCGACACCTATCGGTTCTTGCTTGCGGGCGATCTGTGGGCCGCACGGTTTCTGTTGTACCCGCTGTTTCCCGTTTCAGAGTCGCCTGCTGATAATGTGCCCCCGTGGATTCGGCTGTTCCGGATCTATCAGGAGATGGGGACCCATCCCCAACTGAACGTTATCGCCCTCGCCGTCGTCGTGTTCGTGGGACTCCGGGTGCGTCAATATCTGATCTCCTCTCCTAAAGCGTGAGAGGGATGTCAAGACGAACGGCAGCGACACGGAGACCGTGGGGCCGGGAAGATCCGCGTGACGGAACGCTCGTGTATCACGGCGGATGTGACGCACGATTCAGTCGCCGTCCGACGACTCCGCGGCCACCTCGTCCTCTTCGAACTCCCCCAGCAGTCGCGCCTCCGCCTCCTCGCGATCCTCGGGGTACCCGACGTCGACGCGCCACCCGTCCAGGGGGATCGCGTCGATCGTCCGCCCCGACTGGATCAGCAGGTCGATCGCGTCCGAGATCTCGTACTCCCCACGGTTCGACGGCTGGACGAGGTGACACGCGTGGAAGATCGCGGGCGTGAACGTGTAGAACCCGGTCATCACCAGGTTCGACGGCGGGTCCTCGGGCTTCTCGACGACGTCCGTGATCTCCCCGTACTGGTTCGTGTCACACACGCCGTACCGCGAGGCCTCCTCCCAGGGAACTTCCTCGACCAGGAACGCCGCGTCGGCGCGGTCCTCGCGCTGGCGCCGGACCACGTCCTGGAGGTTGGCCTGGAAGATGTTGTCGCCCAAGATTAGCATGAAATCGTCGTCGATGTGCTCTTCGACCGTCAACAACGCGTGGGCCAGCCCCTGCTGCTCGCGCTGGTGGGCGTAGGTGATGGGGACGCCCTCGTAGGTGTCGCCGTAGTGGTCGATGATCACCTCCTTCAGGTACCCCACGACCACGACGAGCTCGTCCGCGCCCAGCTCGATCAGCTGGTCGAAACAGTGGGTGAGCAGCGGCTCGCCGGCGACCTCCACCATCCCCTTGGGCTTGTCCTCGGTGAGCGGCCGGAGACGCGTCCCCTCGCCGGCCGCGAGTACGACAGCTTTCATACGTCTCCTCTCGCGCGACACCGGGATATCTCTTTTCACCGCGTCGATCTCCGGTCAGGACGCCCCGAGTGGCCGACGGTCACGTTCTTTTGAATATTTGAGACACACCAAATTATTTGAGACAAGGCGGTCAAGAACCAGTACGGATGGCTGACTCGAATTCAGGGTCGTGGACGGAGCGTATGAGCGGGCGTGAGCGCGTCCGGCACGTCGTGGAGCTTTTGGACGAGCCAACGCCGGTACAGGAGATCGCGGACCGGGCAGATGTCTCGCGCGCGACAGCCGACGATGAGCTCCAGCGACTGCAGAGTGACGACTGGGTCACCGAGACGACCGTCGACGGAACGAAAGCCTACGATCTGAATCCCGTGCGGATGCTCTTCGACGAGGTAACGGACCTGATCGAGGCCCACTCGCGTGACGAACTGGAGAGCCAGCTCGCGGATCTGAAGGCAGAACAAGAAGAGCTGGCGACGGAGTACGACGTCGGTACACTCGACGAGTTCCGGGAGCAACTCGCTGACGAGGAGCTCTCGGCTGCGGAGCTTCGTGAGCGCCGCAACGTAATCGCCACGTGGGAGGCGATCAACACGGAACTCGGGCTCGTGAAGCACGCCCTCCAGCTGTATGACGACGTCGTGGAACTCTCGTCATCGCAGACTGATTCCCCCTCGACGCTCGCCTGATGGTCGTCTTCCTCGCTAACCGGGCGAACTTGCAGAGCAAGCGGCTCCACGACCGTATCCAGAATCGACTCAGCGGTGAGTTCGAGAACGTTCGGCGTCGACGTGCTGAGCCGCGTGAGGCCGGCTCATACCGGGTCGTCGCTGAGGTAAACCCACGCCAGTTCCTTGGTGAGGACGAGTACCCGGTAACGGCTGCGCGGGTCGAGATCGGATTTCAACTGCAGCCTGGGGAGCCACACGAGTACTACTGGTTCAACTGGGTCGAGCCAGACCGAAGTCTGCTGGTCGGCTGGCACCAGGACGACACGCACGACGACCTCGGGCCAGTTCACCTACAGGTGAACGACGGCGCGACGCCCGTCGCGCACGAACCAGCACAGTTCATCGACTCACATCCACTGGACGTCGTCGAGCACAGACTAAACTCGCTTCCAGACACGATCCTCGCTGTCGAGTGGAAGCAGGGACGACCTGTCGGACTCGATACCGCTGCTTCAGTAACGTGAGTAAGTCCGTATTTTGGTGAGTTCTGAGCGACACCAGAAGTCAGGTGGTCACTCGTGTATCTGGGTGTGTACACAGGTACGTACGTGAGTATGATATTCGAGATCATCTGTACAGTACCAACGGAGCGACTCGAAGTGCGACGAGAGTTACAGCTCCCGGTAAATCGGTTCCGAGAACCAGAAAAATCGCCCGCGCAGCATTGCGGGCATTTGAACTGTGAATATGATGCCGCCTCCCGGATTTGAACCGGGGACAGCTCGATCTTCAGTCGAGTGCTCTCCCAGTCTGAGCTAAGGCGGCTCGTACTCGAAGGAAGGCCGAATCCGAACAAAAGGATTTCGAAAGGAGGCGGAAGCCGACGTCACGTGCGGAATCGACGGTATTCTCTAGTTCGAATCCGATGCACGACACCGGCGCTCGCGACGTTGCTCGCGCCGCAGAAGTGGGACCGCCCGGATTCGAACCTCACTCGTTCCGCTCGCGCCGCTCGCTACACTCGCTGGTTCGCATCCGCTTCACCTGCCGCTGCTCGTGAGTTGCTCGCAGCGGCAGGATGGGACCGCCCGGATTCGAACCGGGGTCACGGGCACCCAAGGCCCGAAGTATACCAGGCTAACCCACGGTCCCTTGCACCCACGTACTGGGATCACGCGCTAAAGAGTTTCGTTCGTCGAGGATCGGGTGCTCGGCGTCGCGCCGCGCTAGCGCGACGTAAAATATTTGTCGGATGCGGAGATCACCTCCCTTTGAGAGCGACGCCCCCACCCAGGTGATAGCCATGCGAATCGGCATCGAGATCGAGTGCTGGGTCGTCGACGAGGACGGCGACCTCGCGTCGGCCGCCGGGATCGCGTCCGCGTGCGACGGTGTCGAGTCCGAGTTCGTCGACCCGCTCCTTGAGGTCGTAACGCCGCCGTGTGAGTCGATCGACCGCGCGCTCGCCGCGCTGTGGACGCGTCTCGACGCGGCGGTGGCGGCCGCGCGCGAACGCGACAGACGCCTCGTCCCGCTGGGAACTCCGCTCTGCGGTGACGTCCCCGTGACGGGGCGAGACGCCCGGACGGTGATCCAGCGCGCCGTGCTCGGCGACCGGCTCTCGCACGCCGCCCGCTGTGCGGGCACGCACGTCCACTTCGAACAGGTCGCCCCGGTCGACCAGCTCCGCATCCTCACGGCGCTCGACCCCGCCTTCGC
>NZ_WPCE01000165.1 GCF_009742825.1 Halorubrum sp. CBA1125 | reverse complement strand
CAACGACGCGCCCGCGCTCGCCGCGGCCGACCTCGGCGTCTCTGTCGCCAGCGGCACCGACCTCGCCGCCGACGCCGCCGACGCGGTCCTCCTGGACGACCGGCTCTCGGCGATCCCGGAGCTGTTCGCGATCACCCGCGGGACGAACCGGCGACTCAAGCAGAACCTCGGCTGGGCGTTCCTCTACAACGCGGTCGCGGTCCCGATGGCCGTTGCGGGGGTCCTCAACCCACTGCTGGCCGCGCTCGCGATGGCGTCGAGCAGCATTCTCGTGGTGACGAACTCCGCGCGGACCGTCTACGACGGGTCGTGACGCACGTCGGCGGCCGTCCTTCCGTTGCCGAGCGTCGCGACCGGGGCTCGGCCCGGGCCCCGTCGGCGGACGGCCCGACACCGAGCCTTATTGTCTCGGCCGACGACGGACCCCACATGGACGCGATCTCTTTCGGCACGGACGGGTGGCGCGCGACGCTCGACACGTTCACCGACGAGCGGGTGCGGATCGTGGGGCAGGCGGTCGCCGACCACCTCGCGGCGGCCGGCCGCTCGGAGCCGGTCGCGGTGGGGTACGACGCCCGGGAGACCTCGGAGGGGTTCGCCGAGAGCCTCGCCGAGGTGCTGGCCGGCAACGGCTTCGACGTGCTGCTCCCCGAGCGCGACGTGCCGACGCCTGTCGTCGCGTACGCGATCGTCGACCGCGGGCTCGCGGGGGCCTGCATGGTGACGGCCTCGCACAACCCGCCCGAGTACAACGGCGTGAAGTTCATCCCGCACGACGGCGCCCCCGCGCTCCCCGGAGTCACCGAGGACGTCGTCGAGCGGCTCGCGGAGCCCGACCTGTTCCCCGAGGACGAGCGCGGCGACGTCCGGCGCGTCGACCTCGTGAGCGACCACGCCGCGGCCGCCCGCGAGGTGGTTGGCGACGTCGCCGGGAGCGAGGGCGACGGCGTCGACCTCGACGGGCTCACGGTCGCGTACGACGCGATGCACGGCAGCGGCCGCGGCGTGACGGACGCCCTCATCGAATTGGCGGGCGCCGAGGTCGTCAGGCTGCGCTGCGATCGCGACGTCACCTTCGGCGGCGACTCGCCGGAGCCGAGCGCCGAGCACCTGGAGGGGCTGGCCGACCTCGTGACCGACCCCGACAGCGACGTCGACCTCGGGATCGCCAACGACGGCGACGCCGACCGGATCGCGGCCGTCACCCCCGATCGCGGCGTGCTCGACGCCAACCTGTTTTACGCCGCCTGCTACGACCGGCTCCTCGAGGGCGCCGCCGGCCCGGCGGTCCGCACCGTCTCGACGACGTTCCTCGTCGACCGGATCGCCGAGGCCCACGGCGAGGAGGTGTTCGAGACGCCGGTCGGCTTCAAGTGGGTCGCGGAGGCGATGGGCGAGCACGACGCGCTGTTCGGCGGCGAGGAGTCCGGCGGGTTCACCGTCCGGGGGCACGTCCGCGAGAAGGACGGCGTGTTGATGGCGCTGCTCGCGGCCGCCACCCACGCCGCGGAGCCGCTCGACGAGCGGGTCGACCGCCTGCTCGACGAGCACGGGACGATCGCGTCCGGGAAGGTCTCGCTCGACTGCCCCGACGACCGCAAGGCGGGGGTCCTCGACGAACTCGAAGACCACATCCCGGAGTCGGTGTGCGGCTCCCCGGTCGCAAAGGTGGTCACGCTCGACGGCTTCAAGCTCCTCCTGGAGAACGGGTCGTGGCTGCTCGTGCGTCCCTCCGGGACCGAGCCGAAGCTCCGGGTGTACGCCGAGGCCGACAGCGACGACGCGGTCGAGGCCCTGCTCGCCGAGGGGAGAGAGCTCGTCGAGCCGCTGATCTAGGACCCGGGATCGCCCATACAGCACACCGTGCGATGGCGTCGCCGGCGGCAGCGCCGCCGGCTGCAAGCGAGCGCTTCGCGCTCGCCCTGTGATCCGGTGAGCGGCCGGCAGGCCGGGAATCCGAGCGATCGCTCGTCGCTCCGATCGGGTGCCTTTTTAGGTGATACCGCCGTAGCCGCACCTATATGTTCAAGGCCATCGTGGGCGCGTCGACGCTGCAGGACGCGCTCGATTCGGTGAGCGTGTTGGTCGACGAGTGTAAGATCCGCCTGAACGAGGAGACGTTCTCGATCCGGGCCGTCGACCCCGCCAACGTCGGCATGGTCGATCTCACCCTCGAGGCCGCCGCGTTCGAGTCCTACGAGGCCGACGGCGGCGTCATCGGCGTCAACCTCGCGCGCCTCGAAGACATCGCCGGCATGGCCAACTCGGGCGACCTGATCCACCTGGAACTCGACGAGGAGACCCGCAAGCTCCACATCCAGATCGACGGCCTGAGCTACACCCTCGCGCTCATCGACCCCGATTCCATCCGCCAGGAGCCGGACATCCCCGACCTCGATCTGGCCGCCGAGATCGTCGTCGAGGGCGCACAGCTCGACCGCGGGATCACGGCCGCCGACATGGTCTCGGACCACATCCGCCTCCGCGTCGACGAGGACGAGGAAGCCTTCTTCATCGAGGCCGAAGGTGACACCGACGACGTCGATCTCAAGCTCACCCGCGAGGACCTCATCGCGCTCACCGCCGGCCCCGCGGACTCGCTGTTCTCGCTCGACTACCTGAAGGACATGAACAAGGCGATTCCCGGCGACGCGGAGGTCACCATCGAACTCGGCGAGGAGTTCCCCGTCAAGCTCCACTACAGCTTCGCCGAGGGGCTCGGGAGCGTGACGTTCATGCTCGCCCCTCGCATTCAGAGCGACTAACGCGGCCGCCCGACCCGCCCGGACACGCGGTCAGGACCCGTCGGCGACCGGAATCGTGACCGTCACCGTCGTTCCGCGCGGCTCGCGCTCGGCGTAGTCGACGTCGGCCCCGAGGTCGTCGGCCGCCCACGCGACGACCCACAGGCCGAGCCCCGACCCGTGTTCGAGTGCGGTCTCGCGACCCGACTCGACGGCCTCGACCTCGTGGGGAGGGATCCCGGGGCCGTCGTCCGCGACCGTGACGACGAGCGCGTCCGGCTCGGCCGCGACCGTCACCGCGACCCACGGACCCCCGTCCGTCCGCTCCGTCCCCTTGCCGTCGTGGTGTTCGAGCCCGTTCTCGATCAGGTTCTCGACGAGCGCCCGGAGCGCGGTGGCGCGGAGGCGGACACGACCGACGTCGGCACCGACGTCGACCTCGACGGTCGCGTCCGGGACCGTCTCGCGGCTCCGGGCGGCGACCGCCTCGACGAGCGCCGGAACGTCGACGCTCGCGGGCGCCTCCTCCGCGAGGAGGTCGTCGACGGTGCCGGCCTTCTCGCCGAGCGCGGCCAGCGCTCCGGCCCGGCGCTCGATCGCGTCGGCCATCCGGCCGAGTTCGGGGTCGTCGAGCCGCTCGGCGAGCAGTTCGCCGTACCCGTGGACGACGCCGGCGTCGTTGCGGAGGTTGTGCCGGAGCACCCGATTGAGCACCTCCAGCTGTTGGCGGCGGCGCTCCCGCTCGGTGACGTCCGAGAAGACGACCGTGTGGCCGACGTGGGTGCCGCTGGGGTCCGAGAGCGGCGAGGTCGACACCGCGTACGTCCGACGGCCGCGGTCGGTGGCGATCTCGATCTCCGCGTCGACCGCCTCGGGGGGTACGCGGGCGTCGCTCCCCCCGTCGTCGTCGCCGCTCTCGAGGATCGACACGTCGAGGAAGGCGTCGAGCGGCCGGTCCCGCGCCGAGGACTCGGAGACGCCGAGCAGCGCCTCGGCGGCGGGGTTGAGCCGGACGATCCGGCCGTCCGTCGCGACCACGACGATGGGGTCGGCGAGGTCGTCGACGGCGGTCCGCTCGGCCGCGCGGCTGGTGGTCGGGTGCCGGTCGAACATCTCGGCGCGGCCGAACGCGTACGCGTCGAGCAGGACGTGAGGGACGAACATGACCGGCGCGAGCTGGAGCTGTGGCGCGGGTCCCACCCCCAGCGCCCACGCGACGAGCGCGATCCCCGGGGGAAGCGAGCTCAGCGCGACGGCGGCGCTCTCTCGGCGATACAGCGGTCCGTAGCTGAGCAGCGTGTCGACGAGGAGGAACACCCCGCTGGCGACGAGCACGGACTCGACCGCGACGACGAGCGACGCCCACGGGCCGAACGCGTACGAGACGGTCGCGACGCCGAAGACGGGATCGATCCGAAAGTCGGTCCAGAACGCGCCGTGGACGCCGTTGGTCGCGAGCAGCAGCGTCGAAACGAGGCCGAAGCCGACGACCGCGGCGAACAGCCGGCTCCGGATCACGTCGCCGCGACCGGTGTACGCCAGCGCGAACCCGAGGAAGGCGATCCCGGTCCAGACGACGCCGAGCCACATCGTCGCCTCCAGGACGGCCCGGACGGTTCGGTCGGCGACGAGCAGCCCGATCCCGTAGGAGAGACACCACGTCGCCTGCGCAGCGAAGACGCCGAGGAACCAGTCGACGCCCAGGCGACCGCGGTGTCGGCGGAGCGCCCAGGCGAGGCCGATCGCCCCCGTGCCGCCGGCGATCGATCCGGCCGCGGGCCAGGCCGAGAGCGCGTCGAGCGCCATCGTGGGTCAGGACGGCGACGGGTCGGGTAAAGCTGTCGCGCCGGGTGTCCGGCGGTCGACGGCGCCGGGTGTGCCCCTCACCGGTGCCGCTCGATCACGCGCTTCGCGGCCTGTCCCTTCTCTTTCCAGCCGTACCCCTGCTCGTACACGTGGCGTTTCGCGTCGACCAGCTCTCCGGGGGTCGCCTCGTCGAAGCCCCCGCGGTCCCACGCGCCCGACTCCCGGAGCCACTCGATCACGTTCTCTCTGGTCTCCGGCCACGAGAGCCCGACCATCTCGTACCACGCGATCATCGCGAACACCGCGTTGTCGTGACAGCCGGGGACGGAGCCGTGCTCGTAGACGGTCCGCATCGGCTCCCGGGCCGGCTCGGAGACGCGTTCCTTGAACTCGGCGGCGGTGAGCAGCCGCAGCCGGTCATCGTCCGCGACGACGCGCTGGTCGCGTTCGAGCGCGTCGAGCGCGGCCTTGTGGAGCCCGCTCCACTCGCCGTGGACCGCCTCGCGGAGCGTCGACTCGTCCATCCCGTCCGGCTCCGCGGAGAGGACGGTGAGCAGGTCCGTGTACGCCTTCTCGACGGTCGGCCAGCTCACGCCCTCGAAGTCGCAGTCGGCGTCGTGGAGGCTGTTTGTCGTCCGACAGCCGGGACACGGGTAGCGGAACGTCGGCACTACGACGCACTGCGTCGTCACCGGAGTTAGGGTTTTCGCGACGGCGCGGTCGGGGATCGTCACCCGAGCGGCCGGAGACGGTTCGCCGCGCGAACCGAACGTATCCGACGTTCCGAAACGTTTACTCGCCGGCCAGCCGCGGATCCACACGGTATGACAAAAGTCAGCGTCATCGGTGCGGCGGGGACCGTCGGAGCCGCCGCCGGCTACAACCTCGCGTTGCGCGACGTGGTCGACGAGCTCGTCTTCGTCGACATCCCGGACCAGCGAGAGACGACGATCGGGCAGGCGGCCGACACGAACCACGGCGTCGCCTACGACTCGAACACGACCGTCCGGCAGGGGGAGTACGCGGACACCGCCGGCTCGGACGTGGTCGTGATCACCGCCGGGATCCCTCGCAAGGAGGGCCAGACCCGGATCGACCTGGCCGGCGACAACGCGCCGATCATGGAGGACATCGGCTCGCAGCTCGCCGAGCACAACGACGACTTCGTCACCGTCACCACCTCGAACCCGGTGGACCTGCTCAACCGCCACCTCTACGAGGCGGGCGACCGGGACCGCGGCCAAGTGGTCGGCTTCGGCGGCCGGCTCGACTCCGCGCGCTTCCGGTACGTCCTCTCGGAGCGGTTCGACGCGCCCGTCAAGAACGTCGAGGCGACGATCCTCGGCGAGCACGGCGACGCGCAGGCACCCGTCTTCTCGAAGGTGCGCGTGAACGGCCGCGACCCGAGCTTCGACGCCGACGAGAAGGAAGAGATCCTCGAGGACCTCCAGGAGTCCGCGATGGACGTGATCAGCCGGAAGGGCGCGACCCAGTGGGGCCCCGCCACCGGCGTCGCCCACACGGTCGAGGCGATCCTCCGGGACACCGGCGAGGTGCTCCCCTGCTCGGTCGTGCTCGACGGCGAGTACGGCTACGACGACACCGCGATCGGCGTCCCCGCCAAGCTCGGCTCGAACGGCGTCGAGGAGGTGATCGAGTGGGAGCTCGACAAGTACGAGTCGGACCTGCTCGACGACGCCGCCGAGAAGCTCTCGGAGCAGTACGAGAAAATCGCGTAGCGCGGCAAATTCCGTTTTTCTTTCGGACGATTATGCGTACAGAAACGATGATGCGTGCAGCACTCCCGAGCGTCGCCGACGTGTCGTCTGTACATGATCCGTCGCGGTCGGCGCGCTCCGGTGAGCGGGCGCGACAGCGCACGCGAACCCGAGCGCGAGGGAGGTCGAGGGGACCCGCCGGCGGGTCCGGCGGGTCGCCGAGGCCGAGGCTGGGGAGGCGTGAGGCTGCGGTTGCGGTGGGGCTGGGAGCGGAACGCAAAGGGGCAGTCGCCGGCGGCAACGCCGCCGG
>NZ_WPCE01000328.1 GCF_009742825.1 Halorubrum sp. CBA1125 | reverse complement strand
ACTGGCGCCTCTTCCTCTGACCGCTCGGACCGATCGCACACGCAGCCGGCCGGTCCACTCACACACGCAACCGGCCGGTCCCACTCGCACACGCAACCCGGCCGGTCCCACTCGCACACGCGTTCTGCTTGCTCCGATCGCAGTCGATCCGATTCCACGACGGATCCCGCCCGTACGTTCAAGTTCCTCCGTCTCGAATCCTGACCTGTATGACACGACGCGATCCGTTCAACGAGATCGAGGCGCTGCTCGAACGCATGGGCCGGGAGTTCGAGGAGCTCAGCGGCACGCTCGACACCGCCGACTCGCCCGCCACGCCGCCGTTACCGGGCCTCCGCGACGTCGACGTTGACGTGGTCGAAGACGACGAAGCGGTCACCGTCGTCGCCGATCTCCCCGGCTTCGACGACGACGAGATCGAGGTCGAACTCCGCGAGGACGCGCTCACGATCGCGGCGACCCGCGAGGAAGAGCGCGACGTCGAGCCCGCGGACGAAGCGGCGGACGACGACGTGCAGTACCACCGGCGCGAGCGACGCACCCGGGCGGTCTCCCGGCGCGTCACGGTGCCGGCGCCCGTCGACCGCGACGCCGCCACCGCCTCGTACGACAACGGCGTGCTCACCGTCACGCTCCCGAAGCGTTCGGAGACCGACGACGGCGGGCACAGCATCGACATCGACTGAGCGTCCCGTGCCGGTCTTTTGTGCGCCGGTAGCTTCTCCACGCGCCCCCCGTTACCTCCTCGCATGAACGACGACGCCGACGACGCGAACGACGCCGATCACGAGCGCGCTCGCCGCCGGCTCGTCGCCGATCTCCGCGGCCGGCTCGACGTCGACGAGCGAACCCTGGCGGCGATCGAGGCGGTGCCGCGGCACGCGTTCCTCCCGGAGCGGCACCGGTCGCAGGCGTACGCGGACCGCCCGCTCCCGATCGGCCACGACCAGACGATCAGCGCGCCGCACATGGTCGCGATGATGACCGACCTGCTCGATCTCGAACCGGGCGACCGGGTGTTCGAAGTCGGCACCGGCTGCGGCTACCACGCGGCCGTCGTCGCCGAGATCGTCGGCGGCGAGAACGTCTACAGCGCCGAGTACGTGCCGGAGCTGGCCGAGGCGGCCCGCGAGCGGCTCCACCGACTCGGGTACGACGTGACCGTCCACGCCGGCGACGCCCGGGAGGCGTTCCGGGACGCGGACCCGTTTGACGCCGCGTACCTCACGTGTGCGCCCGAGGGAGACGTTCCGGATTCGATCCTTGAGCGCGTCCGGATCGGCGGCCGCGTCGTCGCGCCCGTCGGGTCGCTCGGCGGCCAGCGGCTCGTCCGCCTCGACCTCCGCGCGGACGGGATCGACCGGACGGACCACGGCGGCGTCCGGTTCGTCCCGATGCGGTGACCGGACGACGAGAGCCATGGGCGCGAAGCGTCACGAACCGACAGCGAGCGAGCGGTTTTAGAGGACCGAGCACCGAGTCGACCCATGGACGAGGCGTCGCTCCGCGCGGACATGATCGAGGGGCTCGAACACCGGATCGGCGAGCCGCTCGACGCGTCCGTGCTCACCGCCCTCCAGCGCGTGCCCAGAGAGCCGTTCGTCGACGACCCGTCGAGAGGCGGCGCTCGCGACGACGCGTCCGACACGCGAGTCCTCGCGCCGGAGACCGCCGTGCGGCTGATCACGGCGCTCGACGCCGACGCGGGCGACGAGGTGCTCGTGGTCGGGGCGGGCGTCGGGTACACGGTCGCGATGCTCGCCGAGATCGCCGGCGCACGACACGTTCACGCGGTCGACATCGACCGCGAGGCGGTCGCGATCGCGCGGTCGAACCTCGCCGCCGCCGGCTACG
>NZ_WPCE01000105.1 GCF_009742825.1 Halorubrum sp. CBA1125 | reverse complement strand
TCGCTGCCGCGAGGGCGACGTCCGACGACGTAAGTACCGCAGGGAGCGAGCAACGCGAGCGACCGAGGAACGCAACGAGTCGCGCGAGTCCCGCGAGCGGAGTGACCGGGACCACGAAAGTCGCAGCCCGCGCAGCGAAGCGAGCAGGACCGTCTTTCGGAGGTCCTCGCGGCTGGGGCTTTGTGAGTGTTCTCCTCGCCAGCAACGAATCCCGTCTCGAACGCTCCAGTTCGCTCAACTATCCCTCTATCGTACTACTAGCACGCCGAGGCTAACAGCTGTTTCAGGCGATAATATATCTGAAGAAGAGGATTTCAACAGAGCTAGTCTGGTAAATTAGAGGAGGCCACACAATCTTTTGAACGTTATCGAGATTCAAACGTTTAGATCTGTGTAGCGGATAAGGTCGAGTACCGAATTTGTCTAATGTAATTCCACAGATACGGTTCATCTTGTAGTTGCATTGATAGCCCTACTGGCACTATGCAGATTAGATAACATCGCGTCATGATACGGCACACCCGGGGGCTTTCATCACATTCTCATACGGCTCTGTAGTAGAATCGGACGCGGAAGACGGAAAACAGGGGTTAGAAACCTGTCAGAGACTGGGTAGCTTAGCGGTGAAGCGCGTCCTTGGTAAGAAGATAATGACGACCCACTATCTTTAACCGATACTTGCGCCGTCTCTCACACAGTTATTGGAACGCCTCATAGAAATTATAGGCTCCGTTGAACCCCTTTGGAACAGACAGGAACCGCTTGCTGAATACAGAGTTCCACTACGAGTGAAGCAACAGGGCGAGCCGACAGCACCCGAGTGTCAGTCGGTCAGAGGTAACGATCCGTCCCACACGGTCGTAGGGATCGCGTCCGCATACACACTCCGGACGCACTTGTCCAAGATTGCCTCTGTCTGAATGGCGTCCCGGCCGGTCAAGCGGTTCGTCTCCCCGTCCAAAAGGACAGCCTCGACGTGGTCGAGGAGGCCGCCATGTGTCGTTTCTGGTTGGTTGTATGCGACACTCCCCGACTCTCCTGCAACTTCGTAGGTAAAACCGCCGCTGTCCAGTGTCTCGGCGACGATCGAACCCGCTGTGCCTCGAATCACAAAGCGGTCGGTCGAACCCGCGCCGACGAAATCACTCGTAACTGTGCAGCAGACACCATCCGCGACAGAGAGCGAAAGGGAAACGGCTGTCTCCGTTTGACTGTCTCCGTCATCACAGCGGACGACGCCGGTGGCCTCAGTCGGTGCGCCCAGCAGGTGACAGAGTAGGTCGACGCGATGAGAGGTCGCGTCAACGAACCAGCCGCCGCCGCTGATCTCGGGTATTTCGCGCCATCCGCTGTCGTTCGGTCGCGGGTGCGCGTAGTTGACAATAGCGCACACCGGTTCACCGATCCGTCCCTCCGCGAGCAGCGACTGTATCTCCTCGACGTGAGGATGGAACCTCCGGTAGTACGCGACAAACAACTCGACACCAGCCCGATCGCAGGCGTCGATCATGCCACGTCCCTCTGTGACACTACGCCCCATCGGCTTCTCGACGAGGACCGGCTTGCCAGCCTCGGCTGCGGTAACGGTGAAATCCTCGTGGGTATTGGGCGGCGACGCGACGTAGACGGCATCGATTTCGGGGTCCGTCATGACCTGTTCGGCGTCACCGGTGGCGATCGACACGTCGTGGGCCTCCGCATAGCGCGCCGCCGACTCGCCGTCGCTGGAGACAACAGCCTGGATGCAACTTCGGTCGGATTGGTGGAACGCGGGACCGCTCTTCCGTTCGAGAACATCGCCACAGCCAATCACGCCCCATCGGATCGGCTTGGACAGGCCGTTACTATCGTGCATATGTTGTGATCGCCCTCTCCCGTTCTAACACTTCTCCCCGGGAAATCGGTCGCGTTAAGCTGCTCAATTCGGTTGCGGAGGATGGACGGGAGAGTCTCGTGCTGGGTAGCGCAATTGGAACTGTACTGTACCGGCTCTGGTATGGTGTTCTCAATCCACTTCCCGCCGAAACGGCTCAATGCACGATACGCGGGCTGTATTCAGCATATTCGCTGGAACGTGTCACAGGAAGAGGATTTCAACAGAGCCAAATTATAGAACTCCGATGATCACTACGCATACACGCTCCTGATAGCTGATTCATCAGTCCCCCTATAAAATAGATCGGCGTGAGAAGCGTTCGATGACACCCTCGTATTGTAACAAATACTAAGACACTAAGCGTCGTCCCGAGTCGTATGGGAACGGAGCAAGGTGGAGAGCCATCGGGTCCGTCGGGTCTTCCGGTGGTGGGGAATATATACCAGTTCGCGTCTGATCCACTGTCGTTCTACGAGGAGGTTGCACGCGAGTACGGGCCGATCGCACGGTACAAACTCGGCGGGACAGAGTTCTATCAGTTGAGCGATCCCGAACTCGTCGAGCGGGTGCTGGTCCACCAGAACGACAAGTTCCGCAAGGGCGAAGAGTATCGGCGGATTCTCAACCCCGTCATCGGCAATGGCCTGTTGATCAGCGAGGGCGAATTCTGGCGACAGCAGCGTCACCAGATGCAACCGGCCTTCCATCCCGAAGCACTCGCTGACTACGCGCCGATAATCGTTGACTACACCAGACGACTACTGGCGGACTGGCGCGACGACACGGTGCGAGACATCCACGCGGATATGATGCAACTCACCGTCGAGATCATAGCGAAGACCCTGTTCGACGTGGACATTCGGGACTACGAGGCCAACATCGCCGACGCGCTCGAAGCGGTGATGGACCGTTCGGAGAAACGACTCGAACGGCCCATCGACATTCCAGACAGCGTTCCGACGCCCGGCAACCGCCGGTACAAGCGCGCGCTCTCGGCGCTCTACGCGATTGCAACGGAGATCGTCGAGGCGCACGACGTTGACGGAGACGACGTGGTCTCGCGGCTCTTGCGGGCGAAATCACAGGTGGAGGGGCTCGACGACGAGCAGATACAAGACGAGGTGGTGACGCTGCTGTTGGCGGGCCACGAAACGACCGCGCTCGCGCTGACGTACACCCTCTACCTGCTGGCGACGAACCCGGAGCAAGCGGACCGACTGGGTGCCGAACTCGACGAGAACGTGAACGGCGGCCCGCCGTCGAGAGACGTCATCGAGGACTTGCCGTATACGAAACGGACGATCAGAGAGGGAATGCGCGTGTATCCCCCGGTGCAGAGTGTAATACGGGAAGCTACCGAACCGGTCGAACTCGGCGGCTACGAATTCGCTGAGGGAACCGCAGTTACGGTACAACAGTGGGTACTCCATCGTGACCCCCGGTTCTACGAGCGTCCCGACGCGTTCCGGCCGGAGCGGTGGAGCGAGGAGTTCCGCGACTCGCTCCCGCGGTTCGCGTACTTCCCGTTCGGTGGTGGGCCACGGCGCTGTATCGGTGAGAACTTCGCCAAACTGGAAGCGCGGCTGGTTCTCGCCACGATCGCACAGGAGTGTGAGTTCGAAGCGGTGACCGACGAACTGTCGCTGTCGCCGTCGATCACGCTCCGCCCGGACGGGGCAGTGAAGCTGCGGGTCAGACGGCGATAGGGCACACAGAGATCCTGAACGCCTCGGGCCGAAAGAACCCAGAGGTGGCTGCTCTCCGCCGATCAGTCCTCGCCGCCGAGGATGACGCGGTGAGTCATCGCCTCGGGGTCGAGCACCTCGTCCGCCTCGTCCTCGGTGAGGTACCCCTCGCTCACGGCGACCTCGCGGACGCTTTTCCCCTCGGCGAGCGCCTGCTTGGCCACCTTCGAGGCCTTGTCGTAGCCGATCGCGGGGTTGAGCGCGGTCGCGAGCGCCATCGACTGCTCGACGCGCTCGCGGCAGTGCTCCTCGTTGGCCTCCAGCTTCGCGACGAAGCGCTCGCCGAACGTCGCGGCCGCGTTCGAGAGCAGCTCCGCCGACTCGAGGAAGTTGTGGGCGATCACCGGCTTGTAGAGGTTCAGGTCGATCTCGCCGCGGGCGGCGCCCGCCGAGATCGCGGCGTCGTTGCCGACGACCTGCTTGTGGACCTGGTTGACCGACTCGGCGACGACCGGGTTGATCTTGCCGGGCATGATCGACGAGCCGGGCTGGTTCTCGGGCTGTTCGACCTCCCCCAGGCCGTTGCGCGGGCCGGACGCGAGCAGCCGCAGGTCGTTGGCCATCTTGTTGAGGCTGCCGGCGATCGTCCGGAGCGCGCCGTGCGCCTCCGCCATCGCGTCGTGGGCGGCCTGCGCCTCGAAGTGGTTGTCGGCCTCGCGGAACGTCGTGCCCGTCTCGTCGGAGATGTACTCCGCCGCGAGCCCCGGGAACTCGGGGTGCGTGTTGAGCCCGGTGCCGACCGCGGTGCCGCCCAGGGCGAGTTCGCGGAGGTTCGACTGCACGTCTCCCGCGCGGTCGATCCCCTTCGCGACCTGGGTGCGGTAGCCGCCGAACTCCTGGCCGAGCCGGATCGGAGTGGCATCCTGGAGGTGGGTCCGACCGGTCTTGACGACGCCGTCGAATTCGGCCTCCTTCGCCTCTAGTTCGGCGTGGAGCGTCTCGAGAGCGGGCACGAGGTCCTTCTCGACGGCCTCCAGGGAGGCGACGTGCATCGCCGTCGGGATCACGTCGTTCGACGACTGGCCGTAGTTGACGTGGTCGTTCGGGTGGACGACGCGGTCGCCGACCGCCGCGCCCGCGATCTCGGCGGCGCGGTTGGCGATCACCTCGTTGGCGTTCATGTTCGAGGAGGTGCCCGAGCCGGTCTGGAACACGTCGACCGGGAACTGGTCGTCGTGCTCGCCGGCGATCACCTCGTCGGCGGCCGCCACGATCGCCTCCGCCGTCTCCTCGTCCAGCAGACCGAGGTCGCGGTTCGCCTGCGCGGCCGCCTTCTTCACCACGCCGAGCGCGCGGATGAAGCGCCGACTCATCGGGATTCCCGAGATCGGGAAGTTCTCGACCGCGCGCTGGGTCTGTGCGCCCCAGTAGGCGTCCGCGGGAACCTGCATCTCGCCGAGGCTGTCCTCCTCCGTGCGGAATTCCTCACCCATGGCGGGGGGTATCCCGGAGAGCGTGTAAAAGGTATTGAATGCGGGGCGACCCTGCGACGAGCGCCGACCGCGTCAAATCGGTGAAAATCGACGAAAATCGAACCGAGCGTCGCCCCGTTACAAGTCCGGTCGCGGCCACCGGACGAGCGCAGATGAGCTCGAACGACTCCGCAGTTCGAAGCGCGCTCGACCACGAGACGATACGGTCTGCGAGCAAGCTCCTGATCGCCGCGATAGCCCTGATCGGGGTGCTCGCGCTGGTGACGCTGCTCCCCGGCGTCGACCGGCTCGTCCCGCTCGCGCCCGTGACGTTCGCCGCGGTCGCCACCGCGGTCGTCTCGGTCGCCGTGTCGGGGATCCTGCTGTACGCGGCCCCGAAGTTCGCGCTGCTGACCCGGACCGCGCTCGGCGGATCCGTGACCGACGCCGACGACGGTCCGGACCGGATCGTCGAAAACGCGGCCGGAATGGTCTACTGGCTCGTCGTGTTCGCCGCCGTCCTGGTCGCGTACCGCGGACTCGGGGCCGCCGCGATGCCGCTTTTGGGCGACGCGGCGTGGGTGTACGACGCCGGGTTCCTGTTCGTCGCGCTCGTGCCCGTAGTCTTCCTCGTCACCCGCCTGACACTGACCGTCGACCCGCTCGCCGAGCTGGTCGCCGACCGGGTGACGGGCGGGAGTGTCGACGACGACAGCGACGACGACAGCGAGGAGAGCGTGGGCGGCGACGACGACAGCGACAGCGACACCGGGAGCTGACGCCGACGGGAGCGCGGCCGGCGACGGACAGGACGACCGCGCCGAGCCGTCGTCGACCCCGCAGTCACTTGAATACGAACGCGAGGGAGATGAGCGCCCCGTTGATCCCGAACAGTCCCACGACGAGGAGCCCGAGCGGCGGGTCTTCGCCCGGGTAGGCGACCACCAGCGCGAACGACCCGATCCCGAGGGCCGCGAGGCCGATCGTCAACACGGCGTCGGCGTACCGGTTCCACGCGTCGTCGAGCGCGGGCTCGAGCCGCGCGAGCCACCAGTCGACCTCGGGATCGTCGTCGTGTCCGGTATCCCGCTCGAACGCACGTCCGAACAGCCGAGACAGGGCGGGACGCCCGCCCGCCGCGAACAGCGTCACGACGCCGACCGCGGCGAGTCCGGCGAGGAGCGGCGGCGACGCGATCCGGGCCTGCAGCGCGAGAAACAGCGAGATGAACGCCAAAAGCGAGACTCCCGAGAGGATCCCGCGGAGGGCGCGTCGGAGGGTGGATCGCATGGTGATGAAGCGAGGAGCGGTGAGACGCCGACGACGGGGCCGGATCAGGCCTCGTCGCCCGCGATCAGTCCCGCCTCGCGGAGGTCGTCGTCGAGCGTCCCGTCGCCGTGTTCGGCGTACGCCTCGGGCGTGTACGTCTTGATCTCCAGCGCGTGGACCGACCGCGTCATGCGGTCGCCGACGGCGTCGTACACGCGCTGATGCTGGTCGACGAGCGACTCGTCCTCGAAGGCCGGCGAGACGACCACGGCCGCGAAGTGCGCGTCCTCGTCCTCGTCGTTGTGCACGCGAGGAGTCGTCACCCGCGCGACGGCGTCCGGGACGTGCGTCTCGATGAGGTCTTCGATCTCCGCCGGATCGGCAACGTCGGCAGTCATGATCCGCCATCGGGCGCGCCCGGTCAAAAAGTGTCCGCATACGGGGACGCCGAAACCGCACGCGACGAGGCGAGTCCGGCCGGTGAAGACGCGACGAGAAACACCCGACATGAAATATATGAAATTCGGTATGAATGGAGTATCATCCGTATACTCTCATTGAATTCGAGGACGACCAGAGACGTGATCGGGTCGTTTCAACACCTATCTATGTCTGTTTACGTCACCGACAGTGTCCACGTCGGTTCCTGTTCATTCAGTCCATCCCCACAGATTCTAGTACTCATCCGCGCTCTTTCGCGAGCGGTCAGTAGTTGTCGGACACGTAGAATACACGAGGAGCGCTCTCGGACCACGGTTGGACAATTCTCACATACACATAACTAAAATGAATATACTGAGAGTATATCATTTCGGTCGATCCAACGAACGGTTCGACGTGCTCGTGGAGCCCGATAGCGGGAATATCTGTCGCGTCCGCCGATCGGGCGTCGGACGAGCGGGGAAGGCTACCCGTCTGGCCCCGAGACGACCTCGCGGCCGGCCTGCGAGCCGCGCTCGACGTCGTCGCATCCGCCGAACTCGATCACGAGGCGTTCGGCGGCCAACGCGTAGACCGTCATCTCTTTTCCCTTCTCGGAGTACCACGTGTCGACCGGCGTCACGACGTCCGTCTCACAGAGGCGATCGAGGTGGTACGTGACGTTCTGGAGCGACTTGCCGAGGGCGTCGGCGACGTCGGAGGCGGTGCCGGGCTCCTCGCCGAGGACGCCGAGGATTTGCTGGGCGGTCTCCGAAGAGAGTACCGGCAGGACGTCGGTCGGATCCTCGCGGTCGACGACGACGCTCGTCCGTTTCTGCGGGGCATGTTCGACTGGCGGGTGGTGTGGGAAGGCGCTTGCCATAGGTGTGGAGGGCGGGGGTTGGTGTGCGTGTTGTTCGGCTCATCCCGAACGAACGAATCAAACAATTTAATGCTTACGAAACACTTCGGAGAAGTATGCCGCGACAGCGCGCGCAGCAGGCCGGTCGAGCGGGTGCCCGATATGCGTGACGACGACCCGGCGGCGGCGCGAGAGCGCGTCATCGAGTCGATGGAGCAGTCGGCGGAGCTGTACGGACTGAGCCGGAGCGCCGGCCGGATCTACGGCGTGCTATACTTCGCCGCCGAGCCGCTCTCGATCGGCGACCTCGTCGAGGAGACGGGGTACGCGAAGTCGACCGTCAGCAACGTCACGCGGACGCTGACCCGGATCGGCCTGATCCGCCGGCGGTCCTCGTCGGGCGGCGGCCGACGGGTCCGGTTCGAGCCGGAACGCGAACTCTGGTACGTCGTCCGCGAGGTGCTCCGACGCGACGTCGCGCGCGAGCTCCAGACCACGCTCCGCACCGTTCGTCAGGCGGAGCGCGACCTGGAGGCGGTCGACGACGAGACCGCGGCGCGGATCCGCGAACTCCGAGAGACGCATGAGACGCTCCTCGACGTGGTCGACCTCGCCGCCGACTTCTCGGCGGCGGAGCTCCGCGAGGCGCTCGAAGCGTACGACCGGTAGCGCCGGCGCGACCGGCGACGCCGCCCCGCAGCGATGGCTCTCGGGCGGGAATACCCCCAGAGAAGAGAAAGTCCTCACCAGGGAGACAAATCCTCACCAGGGAGCAAATCCTCACCAGGGAGACGAATCCTCACCAGTGGACCGTGTAGGTACACCGGTCCCCGCCGCGCCGGCGACACGTCTCGCCCGTCTCCTCGACGAACACGAACGCGTCAACCGGCGCGTCGCGCCTGGCCACCCCGCGGACGAGCCCCCGATCGAACCGGCACGGGTACGGGTTGTGACACTCGACCGTCCCGGTCCGATCGCCGGTCGACTCGAACCGGTAGCGGCCGATGTCGCCCCCGCGGTGGTTGCGCCGGTACGCGGCGTCGATCGAGCGAAGCCCGTCGGAGACGGTGTCGAAGTCGTTCGGCCACTCGGCGACCGACGGGAGCGTCTCCCCGAGCCGGTCGAGCACGTGCGGCTGGAGGTCGGCCGCGATCGTCTCGAACGCGTTCAGCCAGGCCTGCTGCGGGTACCACTCGTCGGGGTCGGGGTCGGAGATTCCCTCGGCTTCGAGCGCCTCGACCGCCCGTTCCCGGTACTCCGCGGAGAACTTCCCCATCGCCCGTTCGACGATCGTCAGGACCGTTTGCCCGTTGACCTCCGCCTCCGGGTCAAACGCCTCGTAGGTTGCCATCCGTCCCGGTGTCGGATCGCCCGCGTGATAAATGGCACCCTCGGAGCCTCGATCGTATCCAGGCAGACCGGTCAGAGACGAGCCTCGTCCCGGCTGCGATCCCCCGCCTGCGACCTCCTGCTCGCAACCTCCAACCTGCGACCTCTCGCCCGCGATCCTCGCCCACGGCCTCCGGTCCGCGACCGCTGGTCTGTGACCGGTGAGTTAAGCGCCGTTTTCACTTTTCGGTGGAATTAGGCGGTTTCCGCGCGACCGTGCCGGCACGATGGAGCTCGACGAGTTCACGCGCGAGAACGCGCCCGAAGACGGCGGTAGCGGCTTCCAGAAGGAGAATAACCGGCTTCTCGACATCGCGGTCGACGACAGCGTGATGGTCAAGGCCGGGGCGATGGTC
Source organism: Halorubrum sp. CBA1125 (assembly GCF_009742825.1). GTDB lineage: Archaea > Halobacteriota > Halobacteria > Halobacteriales > Haloferacaceae > Halorubrum. The sequence continues at coordinate 1,064 of NZ_WPCE01000105.1, read as the reverse complement.
GCGTACACGGGCGACCTCACCTTCAGCGGCAAGGCCAGCGCCGAGGGCGGGATCACCGGCCTCGTCAAGGAGGCGGTGAGCGGCGAGGGGACTCCCGTGATGGAGGTCACCGGCGAGGGCCACCTGTACGCGGCCGAACAGAGCAAGAAGGTGCAGATCCTCGACCTCGAGGCGGGCGAGGCGATCTCGGTGAACGGCAACGACGTCCTCGCGTTCGACTCGACCGTCGACTACGAGATCAACACCGTCGACAGCATCTCGGGCATGGCCGCGGGCGGGCTCACCAACGTCTACCTCACCGGTCCCGGCGAGGTCGCGGTCTCGACGCACGGGGACCCGCTCGTGATCGAGCCCCCGGTGTACACCGACCCCGACGCGACGGTCGCGTGGAGCGCGAACCTCTCGCCGTCGTTCGAGACCAACAAGCTGATCGAGATCGGCCAGACCTCCGGCGAGTCGATCCAGCTCTCCTTCGAGGGCACCGAGGGATTCGTCGTCGTCCAGCCGCACGAGGAGGGATCGGTGACCAGCGCGCAGTGAGCGGTACCGCCGTGACTCGGACCTCCGTGACCCCGGTCCCGTCTCAGCGCAGCCGGCCGAAGAGCCGGTAGTCTTCGGCCGGGTCGTACCGGCGGAACAGGAGGCTGTTGGTCAACACGGAGACGCTGGAGACGGCCATCGCTCCGGCCGCGAGCACCGGCTGGAGCAGCCCGAGCGACGCCAGCGGGATCATGGCCGTGTTGTACCCGAGCGCCCACACGAGGTTCTGTTTGATCTTCTGGAGCGTCGCGTCCGAGATCCGGATCGCCTTCACCACGTCCAGCGGGTCGTCGCGCATCAGCGTCACGTCGGCGGCCTCGATGGCCACGTCCGTCCCGGAGCCGATCGCCGTCCCGACGGACGCGACCGCCAGCGCGGGCGCGTCGTTGACGCCGTCACCGACCATCATCGCCCGCCGGCCGTCCGCTTGGATCGCCTCGACCGCGTCGGACTTGTCCTCGGGGAGGACCTCGGCGCGGACGTTTCCGGGATCGATCCCGACGCGGTCGGCGACCGCGCGGGCG
>NZ_WPCE01000331.1 GCF_009742825.1 Halorubrum sp. CBA1125 | reverse complement strand
TCTCTCGCTCACTTCGTTCGCCTCGAGAACCGCTCCTCGAAAAAACCTGGTGGGAAAAAAGCCGAGGGCTCGGGCCGCCGGGCCTCGCCGTCGGTTGAAACGCCCTCGCTGCGCTCGGCGTATGCTGGCGTCTTCTCCGATCGATCTATGAGTTCCCCGTACTGACCACGAGGGCTCAAAATGTATCAGCTGTTGAGGATTTCAACAGAGCCTCTAATTTTGTTTTGGTAGAATTCTTAGTCGATGATATCTCTAGATATGATATTCTAGAATATGATTATTCAGAATATTTTTATTCAGCACCCCTAAATCAGCGCTATGACAGACATCGTGAACCGCTCGGAGGAGTTGGATCGGCTTCACAGCCTTTTCGACTCGGAGAACGCGGAGCTCGCTGTCGTGTACGGGCGGCGACGGCTGGGAAAGACGAGACTCGTCAAGAAGGCGCTTGAGGGACGAGAGAACGCAGTCTTCTATCAGGCACGACAGAAGACGCGGGAGCTCCAACTGGAACAGTTCGTCGAGGCTGCGGCTGACACGGTTCCTGGTATCGAAGACATTCGTCCCGATTGGGAGCGACTGTTCCGGTATCTGGTTGACCGGAATGTGACCGTCGTCCTCGACGAGTTTCCGTACCTGATCGAACAGGACGAGAGCCTTCCGTCGGTGGTACAGGCGTTGTTCGACCACGAGTTCGACGAGTCGGAGACGACGTTCGTGCTGGTCGGGTCGTCGATCAGTATGATGGAGGAAGCGACGCTGCTCGGAGACAGCCCGCTGTACGGGCGGACGTCCCTGACGCTCGACATCCGCGAACTCTCGTTCGACGCCGCGACGGAGTTTCTGCCGGACGATGCGACGGCGGACGAAGCTGTGCGTGCGTGGAGCGTGTTCGGTGGCGTTCCCTACTACCTCGAGGAACTCGACGCCGATCGATCACTCGCCGAGAACGTCCAGCAGACGGTGCTGACTCGTCACGGGTCGCTCCGCAACGAGCCGGAGTACGTCCTCCGGATGGAACTGACGGAGCCGACGCGGTACTTTTCGATCCTCGAAGCGATCGCCGGCGGAGCGACCGGCCGAAACGAGATCGCCGGCGTGACCGGTATCGACTACAACCAGCTATCGACGTATCTGGACCGACTCTCTCGGCTCCGGCTCATCGAACGACACGTGCCGGTGACTGAGAAACCCGAACGATCCAAGCGAAGCCAGTATCGGCTGCGTGACCCCTTGTTCCGGTTCTGGTTCCGATTCCTGTACGGGAGTGCGGATCGCTACGACCAGTTCGGCGAGGAGGCTTACGAACGACTCGTCGAACCAGAGCTGGCCGACTTCGTCGCTCCCGCCTTCGAACAGCTGTGTTGTGAGGCTCTGTGGACGCTGTACGATGAGACACCGATCGTCGATGTCGGGCAGTGGTGGTATCAGGACCACGAGATCGACGTCGTCGGACTCAGCGACGAAGAAACGCTCGTCGTCGGCGAGTGCAAATATCAGGAATCGCCACTCGATTACAGCGCGCTGGCGTCACTGGAGACGCACGTCGAGGAACTCCGATGGCAGCCGGTAGGTGGCGGCACGCGGACCGTCGAATACGCGCTGTTCTCGCGGAGCGGGTTTACGGACAGCGTCCGCGACGCCGCCGCCGAGCGCGAAGCGTTACGTCTCTATACGATCGACGACATCGTCGCTGCACTCGGAGGTGAGTGACACTCCCTCCCGCGTGAAGCGCGAGGCTTTCGCCTCGAATGTTCCGTAATTACGGTGGGCACGATGTTGCTATCGGTTCCGAA
>NZ_WPCE01000055.1 GCF_009742825.1 Halorubrum sp. CBA1125 | reverse complement strand
CTCTATCGTACCACTAGCACATCTACTGAGAAGGCGATTCATCCTCAACGGTGCTACAAATCAACTACGCCGTGAACTGTTCTATGACGCCCCGAATAGGGGCGCCGACCAGTACGTTTTCCTGGCGATGAACCCGATATCTCTTCGTGTCGGATTCGCACTACGTGTACGTCCTGAAGTGTGCAGACGGGACGTACTACACGGGATACACGACCGACGTGGAACGGCGCGTCGCCGAACACGACGCCGGCGAGGGAGCGAAGTACACCCGCGGTCGGACGCCGGTGACGCTGCGACACGTCGAGTCGTTCGAATCGAAGTCAGCCGCGATGTCACGGGAACACGCGATCAAGTCGCTGACGCGCGCGGAGAAAGAACGGTTGATAGGTGACTGAACAAACGGTTGATAGGTCGCTCGTGACTGAACAGTCGCTCGTCGACAGAGACTGACGTTAACGTCTCCGTTCACTCCTCCGAGGCGTTCATCACTCCTCCGAGATACCCCACGCGTCGGGCATCTCGATGACGTACCGCCCGTCCTCCTGGAGGGAGATGATGTACTCCTGCCGGTCGTACAGTTCCATCAGGTTGAGTTCGTACTTGCCGGGACTCACGATCCGAATGCTCTCGAACTGCTCGTTGAGTTCCTCTCTGAGATCACCGATGTCCGGACGATCTGCGTCGGACGCCTCGGCGTCTGCCGGCTCCCGCGTCGGATCCTCGTCGACATCGCGGCTCGCCTGGTCCAGTTCGTCGGGCGAGACGACGTCGGAACGGGCACTCGCCTGCGCGGCGTCCTCGTCGGTCCGTTCGCTGACGCGCTCCGTTTTCGAAGAGCGAGGATCGGTTCGTTTCGAGTCGGCCGGCTCCGACGCCGAGCGAGGAGCGTCTTCGGCGGCGGTGGGCCCCGTGTCGGAGTCGGGAGCAGTCGCCGTGTCGTTCACTTCGTCCGGCGACTGTCGAGACGTCGGCTGCGGGGAGGACCCTTGGGACGACGACTGGGACGACGACTGTGTCTCAGACTCGGGCGGTTGTGCCTCTGGCTCGGACGGGCTCGGTCCGTCGTCCTCGGAGAATCCCTTGGGCCGGAACTGGAACTTGTTTCCGCCACAGTCCGGGCAGCCGGAGAGCATCTCCTTGGAGCCGTCGGGAAACGTCCGACCGCAGCTGGTACACTGGTGGGGCATCTATTTTCGGGAGACGAGCGTGCTGATGAGGTTCTCGTCTTTGTGAAGCGTCTCGATCCGGTTGGCGGGACCGATGACCGTGAGCTTCTGTGCGGACTTGCGTCCCATCAGCTTGTCGAGGAAGCTCTGATCGCTCGTCTCGGCTTTTGGATACGTCTCGATCTCGATACCCGTGAAGTCGTCCGGGCTGATCTCGGTCATCGTCACCTCGATCAGTTTCGATTCTTCGTCGGGAGAGAGGCCCTCTTCGAGGATGACGATGTTTCCGTCGCGAACGCCGTCGAGGATGAGACGGATCTTCTCCATGCTGGTGAGCCCCTCCATCCGGGCGCCGCTTATCATGTCGATCCGGACACCGTCGTCGGAGCCGTCGTCCGCGGCGTCGCCAGGGGGAGTGTCACCGGGGGGACTGTCGCGGGGCGGGGTGTCGTCGCCGTCGACGTTCGGAGTCGGACCGGGCATTATCCGAAGTACTCCGCGATCTTCGTGTACACTTCGTCCATGTTGTCGCCTTCGAGCGCCGAGAGCGGGATGGTCTCGTGCTGGGGGAACGCGTTGGCGATCTGCTGGACGTCCGCCTCCGGGAGGTCCGTCTTGTTGGCGAGGATGAGCGCCGGGAGGTCCTGTGACTCGATGATACCGATGAGCATCGTGTTCACCTGAGTGAACGGATCGTTCGTCGCGTCAAGCACATATATGACGCCGTCGACGTCCTCGCGGAGCCAGTGCATCGCCTCGGCGACGCCCTCGGTCGCCTCGCGAGACCGACGAACCGCGTCCTCCTTCTCCATGTCGTGGTCGAGGAACTCCTTGTAATCGACCTTCGTGGTCACCCCCGGCGTGTCGACGATATCGATCGTGACCGTACGCCCGTTGCGCTCGATCTCCACGTTCTCCTTCCGACGGGCGCGTCGGGTCTCGTGGGGGATGTGGCTCTCCGGCCCGACGGCGTCACCCGTCCAGTCGCGTGCGATCCGATTTGCGAGGGTCGTCTTCCCGGCGTTCGGCGGTCCGTAGATCCCGATCCGCTTGGGGTCGTCGGCCGCGAACAGCCCGTCTGTGACCCGTGATATGCTGTCTCTGAGATTCGTGAGCAGTCCCATCCTGACCTCCAATCCTGTGTTCTCTCCCGAACGCGGTGTGGGTCCGACGCCATCGGTCCGAGCGCCCGTCGCCCGTTCGGGGAATTACGGTAGCATCCACGCCGCTCTCACTTAAGAACTGCGTCAGACGCAGGCGATCGGCCGCGTCGCCGTCGAATGAGTCTGAAATCAGTATATGAAATCTGAAACCAGCGTACGAAATTACGATGTCGGACCATCGAGATCGGATCCGCGACATCGGACACTGTGTTCCGATCGTCGGAGCACTCTTGTCCGCGAGAACGCTCTTGTCCGTGATCGTCTCAAAGCGCGCTGTGATCGTCTCGAAGTGCGATGTAGATCTCGGATCCGAGGAATAGTGTGGATCTCGGATGTAGTGAGAGGTCCGTTCATCGGCGGTCGGTACCGATTCGATGACCTCCCCCACCCCTTCGTTTCGTGTGGAAACACGCACCGGTGGACGAGCCGGGTGGGGCTGATACCGATCGAGATATAATTCTAATATATCTATATATTAATTTAATCTGGATGCTATACAATAATATAGTGGAGAGGACCGAGGGTACTGTTACCCGGCATACCATATAAAGGTTGTACATCTCTAGACGCCCCTCGAGATCCCACCCACCCACCGATTTCCAGTTCCACACGAAACGAAGGGGTGGGGGGGGTTACAACGGATTACGATAAAACGGGAGACAGTTCGTTTGAACGGGAGTGTCCTGCTACCAAAAACGGTCCCCGATCAACCTCAAGACGACCGTAGACCGGTACTGAGACGACGGGGGAGAAATGAACGGGGAGAAACGAATGGGGGAGACGAATGCGAGGGAAGGAGGACGGGTATTAAAACCAATGTGGGGAAAGGACAATGCGGGGAAGGTGTGTGTGTGTGTAACTTGTTATCATACCGTATGACGTTGTGTTCTATTACCGTCTCGTTATTATCGCTTCGTTCGTCCTAGTATCGTCCCTTTCAACAACGGAGAGTAATACTTTTGTACCACGTATTCGTCTGCTTCGACTGCATCAACTGGACGTCACCCGAGTCGATTATCGTCGAATGTCGTCGTTTCAGGGTGGAACGACGCGAACTTGGACACGACGTCTGCGGTCTCCACCCGAAATCAGGGGGTAAATATGGATGAAGGCGAGGACACACCGCGAACGAACGCACCGGATCAGGTAGACGGAGAGCCCACAGACGCGTCCGACGAGACGCAGACAGAGCGGTCCGTATCTGATTCGCCGGTCGACGACACATCGCCTTCGGGCGATGACGCCGACAGTCTAGACGATCTTTCTGCCGACCAGTCTGCGTCTGTGACCGATCGACGGTCGGACGATCACTCGTCGACTGTCGAAGATCGCGTCTCCGATTCGGTGGCTGACGTTGATCTCGAGCCCGACGTCGATCTCGATGTCGGCAGCGGCGGTCGCGACCGATCCTCGCCGGACGTCGATCTCGACGGGGTCGTGTTCGACGAAGACGACGACAACCAGGGGCTGTTCGACGACCTCCTCTCGGGCGAGCCGATCTTCGAGAACAAGGAGGTCCTCCGTCCGTCCTACACCCCACACGAGCTCCCGCACCGCAACGACCAGATCAACCGGATGGCGACGATCCTCGTCTCTGCGCTGCGCGGGGAGACGCCCTCTAACATCCTCATCTATGGGAAGACTGGAACGGGGAAGACGGCCTCCGCCAAGTTCGTCTCCCAGGAGCTCGAATCGACGTCTCAGAAGTACGACGTCCCCTGCGAGGTCGAGTACATCAACTGCGAGGTGACCGACACGCAGTACCGCGTCCTCGCACAGCTCGCGAACACCTTCATCGAGGAGAACCAACAGGTTATCGCGGACCGACTCGACCGCTACCGCGACCTCCGTGCGGCCGCCGTCGACGACTCGAGCGTCCTCGCCGACACCGAGTTCGCGTCGCTCGGCGACCTCGACGCCCGGATCGATGAGCTGGAGACGGACGCCGAGGAGATGGAGGAGGTTCCGATGACCGGGTGGCCGACCGACCGCGTGTACTCGACGTTCTTCGAGGCCGTCGACTACCACGAGCGCGTGGTCGTGATCATGCTCGACGAGATCGACAAGCTCGTCGAGAAGAGCGGCGACGACACGCTGTACAACCTCTCTCGGATGAACTCCGAGCTCGACCGGTCGCGGATCTCGATCATGGGGATCTCGAACGACCTGAAGTTCACCGACTTCCTCGACCCCCGCGTCAAGTCGAGCCTCGGCGAGGAGGAGATCGTCTTCCCGCCGTACGACGCGAACCAGCTCCGCGACATCCTCCAACACCGCGCGGACATCGCGTTCAAGCCCGACGCGCTCACCGACGACGTGATCCCGCTGTGTGCCGCCTTCGCCGCTCAGGAGCACGGCGACGCCCGCCGCGCGCTCGACCTCCTCCGTACCGCAGGCGAGCTCGCGGAGCGCTCACAGGCCGAGGTCGTCGAGGAGAAACACGTCCGACAGGCCCAGGACAAGATCGAACTCGACCGCGTCGTCGAGGTCGTCCGGACGCTCCCCACCCAGAGCAAGATCGTCCTCTTCGCGGTCATCCTGCTGGAGAAGAACGGCGTTCACAACATCAACACCGGCGAGGTGTTCAACATCTACAAGCGTCTGTGCGAGGAGATCGACGCGGACGTCCTCACTCAGCGGCGCGTCACCGACCTCATCAGCGAACTCGACATGCTCGGGATCGTCAACGCCGTCGTCGTCTCGAAGGGGCGCTACGGCCGCACCAAGGAGATGGGGCTCTCGGTCCCGGTCGAAGAGACCGAGGCGGTCCTCCTCTCGGATTCCCGGCTCGGTGACATCGAGAACGTCCAGCCGTTCGTGCAGGCGCGGTTCGACAACTGACCCGCCTGCAGCCCGCCTGACCCCTCTTTCAGCCCGCGGCCACCGTGGCCCATCCCAGGTTTCGACTGGAGCCATCCGACGAGCCGTCCTCGGAAGTGTCGGCTTCGTATCTTCCCCAACTGTCGAATTTGCCGCTCTCGCCGCTGTCAGCCCCACCGACGTCGACGTCGTCTCCGCCGGGAATCGGAGCTCCACCGGAAACGAGGGGGATCGACTCCACGCCCGAACGGTCGGATTCGACGTCTGCGACGTCAACGGTCGCGATGCTCGGAATCGTGGCCGTCGCGAACACGTCGCTTGGTTCCGCCTGTCCGGTCGCGATCAGTCGGACGTAGCCGAGATACGGTATGCGGACCCGGGCGACGCCCGTCACCCACTCGGCTTTCACCGGCGCGGCGAGCCCGTTCGCCTGGTCGTACTCGCCGTTGTTGTCTCCCAGCGTGATGAACCCGTCGTGGGGAGCCGGACAGTACCGGAGGTCGACGCAGTTCTCGGCGTCGTGGTACCGCTCGTCGGCTCGGTCGTACCAGTTCTCGTCTTCCTCGACGTGAAACATCGCCCGGTGGATGATCGGCGCGGCGGTCCGACCAGGTGGCCGGTAGATCACCACGGATCCGTACGACCCGAACGTGCGGTAGTCCGTCTCCTCGCCGACCGCGTAGGTCACGACCCCGATCCCGTTGTCCGCGGCGTCGGGCGCCAGCCGTCCCGGTTCAGTGACGAAGACGAGGTCGCCCACCTGCATGTTCGGCTCCATGCTCCCCGATTCGACCGCGACCATCGGCGGCCACACGCCGCTCACGCCGAACAGGACCAGCCCCAACACCAACACGACAGTGACGCTGGAGAGCATCTCTCGGATCCACATCAGTGCCCCCGTCTCGTCGTGACGGAACCGATACAGGAAGCTCTCGGCAGGGTTGCTGCCGTCCTCGCGCTCGGCGCGATTCGCTACGTTGCGGTTCGTATCACCGTGCTGCTCTCGTTCGAGGTGGTTGTCTCGTTCGAGGTAGTCGTCTGCGCGGTCGTCGTCGCCACCGCCGTCGTCGAACCGCGTCGCTTCCTCGGCGGGGGCGTCGTCGCCGCCCGACCGGTCCCCTTCATCCATCACTCCCGGCTTAACGGGTTTCGGCCATAAGCTTCCGGGTCTGACTCGACCGTTCTGGGTCCGAGTCGACCGCTCCGGGCTCCGGAATCTTACTCCGGGCTCCGGAATCGTTTTGAGGGGGACACCCGTTTCGGTGGTCGTGCCGTTGGAGTCGAACGCCCGGATCGTCGAAGAGCTGGCCAGCCGCGGGTACAACGCAGAGCGCGAGGCGGTCACCCTGCTGGCGAGCGCGCCCGACCCCGCAACAGTCCTCGAATCCGCCGTCGAGCAGGCCCCCGACGACGCCCTGCGGATCACCGCGGACCACGTCCGCGACGTCCTCGACTCCGGCCGGGATACCGACCGCAGCGCGGACGAGCCACGCCCGTCCGAGACCGACTCCGCCACCCGGAACGCCTCCACTCGAAACGATGGATCTTCTGAAACCGACTCAGAACTGAGCGGAAACCAAGAAGACGGATCTCCAGTCGAAACAGAGGGGTTGGGCACGGGATCGGTCGTGAGCAAGACGGCCGAGTCGGGCGCCGATACCCCGGCCAAGTCGGAGGCGACGCCGGAGACGAATGGAACACCGAAGACGACGAATGGAACGCCGGAGGCGGGATCGCCCCCCGCGCAGGAGGCGGATCGGACTCCCAATTCCGACCGCCGCGAGCTGGAGATCGGCAACGACATGACCGGCCGCAGCACGGGAACCGGCGAGTACCGGGACTTCGTCCAGACCTTCCGCGACCGGTACGAGCGGCTCTCGAAGCTGCTCCGCGGCCGCGTCAACCACCGTCCGGCCGAGGCGATCGCGGAGATGCCCGGCGGGAGCGACGCGGCGATGATCGGGCTCGTCAACGACGTCAGGTCGACCAAGTCGGGTCACTGGCTCGTCGAACTGGAAGACACCACCGGCACCTTCCCCGCGCTGATCATGAAAGACAAGGGGCTCGCTGACGTGGTCGACGAGCTCCTGATGGACGAGTGTCTCGCCGTCGAGGGGACGCTCGCCGACGACGCCGGAATCCTGTTCGCCGATTCGCTGCACTTCCCGGACGTCCCTCGCACCCACCGGACCGGCGGGGCGGACCGACACGTTCAGGCGGCGCTCGTCTCCGACATTCACGTCGGCAGCGACGAGTTCGTCGCCGACGCGTGGGCGCGATTCGCCGACTGGCTCCACACGCCGGAAGCGGAGCCGGTCGAGTACCTGCTGCTCGCGGGTGACATGGTCGAAGGCGTCGGGGTCTACCCGAACCAAGACGAGGAGCTGGAGATCGTCGACATCTACGAGCAGTACGAGGTGTTCGCGGAGCACCTCAAGGCGGTCCCGGGCGACCTCCAGATCGTGATGATCCCCGGCAACCACGACGCGGTCCGGCTCGCGGAACCGCAGCCCGGGTTCAACGACGAGATCCGGGATATCCTGGACGTCCACGACGCGCGGATCGTCTCGAATCCGGCGACCGTCAGCGTCGAGGGCGTCGAGGTGCTGATGTACCACGGCGTCTCGCTCGACGAGGTGATCGCCGAGTTGCCCGAGGAGAAGGCCAGCTACGACGACCCGCACAAGGCGATGTACCAGCTCCTCAAGAAGCGCCACGTCGCCCCGCAGTTCGGCGGTCACACCCGGGTCGCCCCCGAAGAGCGCGACTACCTCGTCATCGAGGACGTGCCGGACGTGTTCCACACCGGTCACGTCCACAAGCTCGGCTGGGGGAAGTACCACAACGTGCTCGCGGTCAACTCCGGCTGCTGGCAGGCGCAGACCGACTTCCAGCGGTCGGTCAACATCGATCCCGACGTCGGCTACGCGCCCATCCTCGACCTCGACACCCTCGAGATGACCGTCCGGAAGTTCGCGTGACTGACGGCCAGTCACCTTATCGGGGATACCGAGGCCATCCCCGTCGTGACTCGACTGTCGCCCGCGGCGAACACGGCGGGAGCGCGACGCACCGCCGCGGGGTTCGGGGACGCCCGATCTGCATGCCTACCCGGCCGCGTCGCCTGTTCGCCATCTGTCGCTACCGCTCGATCCGGACCCGCCCGCTCGTGGCGCTGTTGAGCCGTTCGACCAGCGGCTCGGTCTCGTCGATCGGTACGCGGAGGTCGAACCGCACCCGCTCGCCGTACTCGGCGTCGAACTCGACGCCCGTAGACTCGATCACCCCGCGGACGGTCCCGGAGTCGTCGTACTCGGTCTCGACGGTCAGCCGCCGGTGTGGTTCCTCGGTGACGACGCCGGCCGCGTCGACGGCGTCTTTCACGGCGCGCGAGTAAGCGCGTGCGAGCCCGCCGACACCGAGGTTAGTTCCGCCGTAGTAGCGGGTCACAACGGCAGCGACGTTGCGGACCTCGCGCTGCTGGAGGACGTTCAGCGCCGGCTTTCCGGCGGAACCGGACGGCTCCCCGTCGTCGGAGGAGTACTCGCGGAGCATGACGTCTCCGTCGGGCGTCTGCTCGGAGGCCGGGCCGGCCGGGACGCGGTAGGCCGGCACGTTGTGGGTCGCGTCGTCGTACTCGTCCGCGACGCGCGCGACGAACCGCTCTGCCTCGTCGACGGTGTCGACCGGCGCGACGTGACCGAGGAACTCCGAGCCGCGTTCCTCGAAGCGAATCGTTGCTCGTCCGTCGACCGTCCGGTACGCGTCGCTCACGGTTCACCCCCGTCGTCGTTCCGCGCGTTACCGGTCCGTCCTGCTCGGTCGTCCCGTCCTTCGTCGTCTCCGTCCGGATCGGTCCGATGCCGTTCGAGGACCACGCTCGTCGGCGGCGCGAGGCGATAGAGCGCGAGGAACGCGACGACGCCGACCGTCTCGCCGACCACCGCGACGATCGCGAGCGGGTCCGCCGCGAGCGCCTCACCGGTGCCGCCGCCGTGCCACGCGAGGTACCCGCCGAGGAACGCACCGAGCGTTCCGGCGCCGAGTGCGTACAGTCGCCGGTACTCGCCTGCTCGAAGCGTCGCGACCGCGATCCCGACGGCGAGTGCGGCGGCGAGCACGAAGAGGTACGGCCGCGCGTCGGGCGGGTCGAGCAGCCGCGGCCACGCCCAAAGCAGGTGGACTGCGGCGCTGATCGCCGCCGCTTGCGCGGCGATGGCGCGAAGCAGGCGCTTTCGCGGGGCGTCGCGACCGTCGGGGACGCCATCGTCCTCGCGGTCCTCGATGCTCTCGGACCGCCCGGTACGGTCCGTTGACTCGGTTCGGCTCACCGACTCACTCCCACGGGTGTCGTTCCGGCGCGTCCGGCCACAGCGGGTACCAGTACGACTCGTCGGATTCGATCTCGAGTTCGCCGTCCAGGACCGACTGGAGCTTGAATTCGACGCGTTGGTTCCGGTCGTCCGTGCCCGACGGTGCGAACGGATAGTACGCGCCGCGGCGGAACGAGTATATCCAGTAGGCGGGGCCGTCGTCGCCCTCGAAGCCGAATACCGCGGCGAGGAGTCGTGAGCCGAATCCCTCCTCGACGAACTGGTCGGCCGCGAAGTGGACGCTGGTCACGAGGTCCTCGGGGTCGTCGTCTTCGAGGACGAACCACTGGTAGCCGTGGTCGTCCTCGTGTCGGTGGAAGCCGGTCCCCGTGTCGACCTCGCCGGCTTCCAGGATCGCCTCCACGTTCTCTACCGCCTCGTCGAACCGCGTGCTGTCGACCCCGGAGAAACACAACGCGGCCTCACCGCAGTGGTCGTAGCCCAAGTCCGCCTCCATCGTCATGTACGCGGTCGACATCCCGAAGAGGTCCTCGGGGTCGGCCTCGCGGGTCGCGTCCGTCTCGGCGCTCGTGCCGAGCACGGCGCGGATCGTGTCGAAGATACCCATCTATCGCTGGGACCTACGCGACGCGGGGATTAGGGCGTTTCCGTCGTCGCCCGTGAGTGACCCGTCGCTCACTCTTCGTCGATCCGATCGAGGTACGTCAACACACCGCGTGTATTCAGGCTCGTGTTCGCCCTGGCGCGCTCCGGATTCCAGAACTCGATGTCCCTGCTCGCCTTCTCGAAGTGTTCGACGACGGCATCGTCGTCGTCGAGTTCTGCTCGCTTCGATCGAATGGATTCGACCCACTCGACGTACGTCCGTTTCGCCTCGCCGATCACCGCCGGCTCGTACGCTCGCGGGCCGAAGTGGCCGAAACAGAGCACGTCGGGGTCGAGGTCCTCGACGAGCCGGAGATCTTCGAGGCACTGGTCGAGGTCGAACTGCGGCGGCGGCGTCGTCGGCTCGATCCCGTCGACGGCTGGCACGTAGATCCCGCACGCGTCGGCCGTGAAGACGACGTTCGCGTCGGGATCGTAGTACACCGCGTGGTGGGGCGCGTGTCCCGGGGCCTCGTACACGACGAGTTCGCGGTCACCGAGGTCGATCCGGTCGCCGCCCTCGACGCCGGCGATCCGGTCTTCCGGTACCGGACGCGGGTCGGCGTAGTACTCCCACTGATCCCTCACGGCGGACTTCGTTCCCGCGACCAGCGCCTCGGGGTCGACGAGATGTCTGACTCCCCGTTCGGGCACGCGGACCTCGGCGTTCGGGAACCGATCGGCGAGGTACCCCGCACCGCCCGCGTGGTCGAGGTGCGCGTGGGTCGGCAGGATCCACGCCAGCTCCTCGCGCCCGATCCCGATCTCCGCGATCGTCTCGAACAGGGTCTCTCGGTTCGCGCCGGTCCCGGTGTCGATCACGATCGGATGCTCGGCGTCGTACACGTACACCGACCCGTACTCGTCCGTGTCGAACATCCCGGTGTCGTGGACGTACAGGTCGTCGACGCCGCGAACCGGCTCGAACTCGCCAGCGTGCATACCGCTACCACCGCCGCGGGCCGCCTTCTATTGATCGGTCGACCGCGAGCGGCGCCGTGGCGGGGGCTTATGGTCGCGCCGCCCGAGCGATCGGTATGCGCGTGCTCGTCACCGGGGCCACGGGCTTCGTCGGGCGCCGGCTGGTCCCGGCGCTCGTCGCCCGGGGCCACGAGGTGGTCGCGCTGGTCCGCGACGCCGACGGCTACGCCGCCCCTCCGGACGTTCGCGTCGTCGAGGGTGATCTCCTCGAACCGGGGACGCTCCCGCCGGCGTTCGCGGTCGACGGCGATGGCGTCGACGCCGCCTACTACCTCGTCCACTCGTTGGACGGCGGCCCCGGCTACGCCGAGCGCGATCGGAACTGCGCCCGGAATTTCGTCAACGCGGCGTCGGACGCGGGCGTCGACCGGGTGATCTACCTCGGCGGCCTCGGCGAGGACCGCGAGGACCTCTCGGAGCACCTCCGCTCGCGCCGGGAGGTCGAGCGGATCCTCGCGACCGGCACCCCCGCGCTCACGACGCTTCGAGCGGCGATCGTCGTCGGGAGCGGCAGCGCCAGCTTCGAGGTGATATTCGGGCTCGCGCGCCGTCTCCCGGTGATGATCACCCCGAAGTGGGTCGACACGCTGTGTCAACCGATCGCGGTCGACGACGTGATCGCGTACCTCGTCGGTGTCCTCGACGCCCCGGAGACGGCGGACGACACCTTCGAGATCGGCGGCCCGGACGTGTTGACGTACGCCGAGATTCTCCGCCGGACGCGCCGTCAACTCGGCCACCGCCTCCGGATCCTCCGATTGCCGGTGTTGAGCCCGTCGCTGTCCGCGAAGTGGCTGCGGTTGGTGACGGACGTCGACCCGTACCTTGCGCGATCGCTCGTCGAAGGACTCCGGAACACCGTGATCGTCGAAGACGATCGCCTCCGCGAGATCGTTCCCGTGGAGCGCACGCCGTTCGACCTCGCGGTCGCGCGGGCGATCACGGCTCGGCGCGCCGGTGACGACGCCGCGATCGACGGTGCGATTCCTGGGGTGTCACGGCCGTGACCCGCCGGTACGGCGAGACGTGGGTGTACGAGAGCCTCGTGGGGGGAATCCCGGGGCTCTCCGTCCCCTGGCCGCTCGCCGTCGCGATCCAGTTCGTCCTCTTCGAGACCGGTGTGCTCCTCCTCGGCTGGTACTACGGGCTCTGGAACGCGGTGGCCGCGGGCACCGTCGCCGTCGCCGTCGCGGCGGTCGGGAGCGTCGAGATGCACCGGCTCGGCACGCTCAACCGCCGGCTCTCCACGCCGCCGGCGCACAAGCGGCTCCTCTTCGGATCGAGCATCGAGATCCTCTTGGGTCTCCTCGCGTTCGTCGCGCTGGTGACGTACCTGATCGCCTGGGACGGAACGCTCCTGACGCGGCTCTTCGGCGCCGATCCGCCCGTCCCCGTCGTCTATCTCACGCTGTTGATCCTCTGGGACCTGACGTACCGGATCGGCACCTCGTGGTGGAGCGCGGTCGTCGCGCTGTGGCGGGCCGTTTACGTCGACGTCTCGTCCGCCGAGGTCGGTAGAATCAGGCGGCTCGACGCCGAGAACGTCGGCTTCTCCGCGGTCCAGCTCGCGCTCGTTCCGTTCCTCCGAGGAGACCCGATCCTGCTGGGAGCGGTCGTCGGGCACGTCCTCGCGGTCGGGATCGTCTCTGCGGCCGCGATACTTCTCTCCCGGCCGTCGTGAGTCCGCAGAAGGGCCGCGGCGCCGGATACCGGCTCACTCGGTTTGAAGCTCCTGGAACTTGTCGAGGAGTGCCTCCGCGGAGTCACCGGAGTCGTACGTGAGCGATCCGGTGTACTCCGGCCGCTCTGCGTCGAAATCCGCGTCGACTGCGCTGGCCATCTTCTCACGACGCTCGTGCTCGTCTTCGTCATAGGCACCCATTGACATGGTACACTATCGCTTAGCAACTGTCGAACATATATGTGTCGGTAACGTATAAATTATCCAAACCGACTGCAGTCGGTCGATTCGTCGGTGTCGTCCGTGGAAGATTGCCGGTGCCGATCGTGGACGGCTGCCGGTCGGTCTCGACAGTCATCGGAACCGATTACTTCCGGGGCGTGATAGCACGGTCGTGGCACATCCGCTCCGGTTCAGGCGCTCGCCCGGACACTGGGACGCCGATCGCGTCCGAGACCAGCTCGAGCGGCCGCTAAACGACAACCTCGGAGCGACTGCGGGTCGTCCGTGGTTCTCGCCGCCGTCCGGCTACGAGGCGCGGCGGTTCGACATGGACGACGGGTCGTTCGCGCTGTTCTGCTGGACCGACGACGACTCGGATCCGCCCGCGGATGCCGGCCCCGGACCGGCGGGGTACTGGCTCGGCAACACGGAGACGCCGAGCCCTCTCTGGCAGACGGACAAGTACGGCTTCGACGAGGTGGCCTACCCGGTGTCGCGCTGGGCCCAGCGCGAGCTGCTCGCGATGCTCCACGACGCGGAGCCGTGGCTCGCGGCGTATCCGCACGTCTCGTGGTTCTTCCTCCCGGTGTTCTGTTCGAAGGACGGCGCGATGACGACGCGGGCGTTCTTCCGCGATCACGCGGCCGGCTTCCCCGACGCGAGCCGAGAGGAAGGGACGGGCTTCGTCGAGGAGACGCTCCGTCCGGGGACGCTCGACGAGTACCGCGCGACGATGGCCGGGAAGCTCGGAACCTCGGCGTCGCTCGACCTGGTGCGAATGAGCGCGACGATCGCGGAGTTCATCGTGGCGCGGATCCTCGCCGACGCCGGCTACCACGTGACTCCCGAGATCGAGGTGACGACCGGCCACTCGCTCGATTACCGCGCGACGGACCCCGACACCGGCGAGGCCTGGCTGGTCGAGGTGACCCGTCCGCAGCCGGCGTCGGGACGGTCGGCGAGCGACCCGGTCGCGGCCGTTCGCGACACCGCGGAGACGAAGACGAACGGGCAGCTGGAGGCCCACGGCGGCGGCGTGACGCTCCTCGTCGACTGCACCTCGTTCCCCGCTGCCGACTGGGCCGCGGTCCGCGAGGCCGAACCGGACGTCCGTCACAAGCCGGCGGTGGTGCTCCGCGCGCGTCCGGACGGGCACGTCGAGGGGTATCGAAAGGGATCGGTGCCGCTCGACCTGTCCGCCGCGATCGACTGGACCTCGTAGGCGCGCCGGTCCCCGATCGGGACGGATCCGCCGCTCGCGCGTCCGGTGCTCGGAAAAAGCGAAACGGTGAACCGTCGGCTCGGTCGCGACCTCAAAACGAGACCGGCGACGGTCCGTCCTCGGCGTCGGTCGTCGGGTCACGGTCCGAGTAGAACCGCCGACCGACTCCGCGGTGACAGACGCCGGCCCGGAGCGTGGTGAACACGGCTTCCGCGTCGTCGAACGTCTGGTCACCGAACCGCTCCAGCACGTCCCCGAGACGCTCGGAGCCGTCGGCGAGATCTACGGTCGCGTTCCCGTGTGCCGCGATCAGTTCCTCCGAGGTTGCCGGGAATTGGTGCCGTTCGAGTCGGTCGTCGACGCCGTTCAAGCGCATCACCCGGTCCACATCGCTCCAGATTCTTAATGATTGTCCATGTACAACCTTAGTCGAGCAGTACTCCTAATATGTCCTTAGTCGCCTGATCGGGGACCTCTATTCGTCGCAGGGGTTCGAACCGACGCGGGGCCGTCGAACCGTCGCCGCTTAGTGTCTCGTCGCCGAGGGGCGCGTATGAGCCCGGACTCGATCGGCGGTACCGACCCCCCCGTCGCGGACCCCATCGTCGCGGACCTCCACGCGCACACGACGGCCTCCGACGGGAGCATGACGGTCGTCGAACTCTCCGCGGTCGCCCGCGAGGCGGGTCTCGACTGGGTCGCGGTCACCGACCACGACCGCGTTCACCCCGACCTCGACGCCCCCGTCGTCGAGCGCGACGGCGTCCGGCTGGTCCGCGGAATCGAACTGCGGGTCGACGCCGGCTTCGAGCGGCTGGACCTGCTCGGCTACGCGGTCGAGCACACCGAGGCGCTCGACGCCGAGATCGAGCGGCTCCAGCGCGACCGCCGCGAGCGCGGCGCCGCGATCGTCGAGGCCGTCGAGGACCGGTTGGACGTGGACCTCGACGTCGAACCGGCCCCGGGGCTCGGTCGTCCACACATTGCGCGCGCTATCGACCGCTCGTCGGCGCCGTACGACTACGCGGCCGCCTTCGACGAGCTGATCGGCGCCGACGGCCCCTGTTACGTCCCCC
>NZ_WPCE01000301.1 GCF_009742825.1 Halorubrum sp. CBA1125 | reverse complement strand
GGTCGCGACGGCGACGACGCCGACCCGGGATCGACCGGAGCGGAGTTCGCGGCCTACGACGTCGAGCCCGCGGGCGAGGACGTCGGCCTCGGCGTCGTCTCGGTCTCGCAGGGGCTCCGCGTCGCGGAGGACGCCGACGAGACCTCGCTGAAGGCGTTCGTCACGACCGACAACCGCGAGTCGGTCCGGCTGGGGAAGTACCTCCTCGTGCCCTACCCAGACGGCGAGCGGCTGTTCTGTCGGATCACGGGACTGGAGTACGCACAGGAGTTCCAGTCCGACGACGCGACCGAGATCCACGCCCGCCGACAGATGCGGCGAGACGACTTCACCGAGCGCGACTACAAGTTCGTCGCCGACCTGGAACCGATGTCCGTCGTCTACGGCGAGGGGGACGACCTGAAGCGCCGGATGACGGACCGGGTGCCGAAGCCCGGCGCGGTCGTCGAGGAGGCGACGGACGACGCCGAGATCAAGACGGGGCTGAAGATCCCCGAGGACGGCGTCTTCGTCGGTCACCTCTCGGTCGGCGGCGAACGCGTCGAGACCGCTGCGGAGCCGCCGACGGTCGACTACCGGGTGAAAGACGACTACGCCGACGGCGACCCGCTCGCGTTCCGCCACACCCTCGTCGCCGGCGGCACCGGGTCCGGGAAGACCCACGCGACCAAGAACATCCTGCGGCAGTACCTCGATCCGGACCGAACCTACCCGACCGGCGACGGCCGCGAGTCACGGATGGCGGTCGTCCAGTTCGACCCCCAAGACGAGTACGCCCAGATGCACGACGACAACCCCGACCTCGACGACGCGTTCGCGCGGCGCCTGGAGCGCGAGGGGATCGCCCACGGCGGCCACGACGACACCGTGGCGCTCGTCCCGCGGGTCGCGAACGCGTCGTACCCCGGCGAGGGTCACCGGGCCGAGCGCGTCGAGTTCACGATCCCGTTCTCGCTCGCCCGCGAGATGCCGTGGCTGGTGGCCGGGTCCGGGCTGAACGAGAACCAGTACCCCGCGCTGTTGACGCTGCTGAACCGGTTCTTCCGCGATCACGGCGACGCGGGCACGTACCGTCAGTTCCTCTCGTACCTCGACGATCCCGCCCTGAAAGAGGAACTGGACGAGAGCGGCCGGGTCCACGAGGCGACGTTCGACGCTGTCAAACGGCGGGTGCGCGCGATCCCCGGCGGGGTGTTCGACCAAGACGCGAAGCCGATCACGGAACTGGACCATACCCTCGTCAGGCCGGGGGGACTCTCCGTCGTCCCGACCTACCACCTGCCGACCTCCCGCCAGAAGGAGATCGTCGTGCTCGCGGTGGCGGGACTGCTCGTCGACGACAAGCTCTCGAACGACCCCGACAGCGACCGGATCGAGGAGACGCCCCTCCTGATCGGGATGGACGAGGCGCACAACTTCCTCGCCGACGCCGACAACGTCCAGGCGCGGAAGGTCGTCCAGAAGTTCACCGAGGCGGCCAAGCAGGGCCGCAAGGAGCGGCTCGGCCTCTTCCTCGTCACGCAGGACCCGCAGGACGTCGCGGAGTCCGTCTTCAAGCAGGTGAACACGAAGATCGTCTTGAACCTCGGCGACGAGGACGCGATCGACAGCGTGAACATCCCCGCGAACCTCGCCGGCAAGGTCCCGTACATGGAGAAGGGGCAGATGGTGGTCTACTCGCCGGACAACTCCGAGCCGGTCGAACTGATCGGGCTCCCGACGTGCGTCACGCGACACGGAAGCTGAATCCGGCGGACCGGAACGAAGCTGATCCGGCGGACCGGAACTGAGCCGGAACGGTCCGGCGTTGCCGCTCGCCCGGAGGCGGCGTCTCCATTTTTGACCCCGCCGGCCGAAGCGTCGGTATGACCAAACGGATACTCGTGGCGGTGGACGGCTCCGAGGAGTCGACGGCGGCGCTGGCGTTCGCGGCCGAAGAGTGGCCAGACGCGGAGCTGACGGCGCTGTACGTGATCAACCCGGCCGACTCGACGACCGGCGTCGAGGGCGGGTTCCCGGGCGCGGTCGACCAGTGGTACGAGACCGCGAAGCGGCGCGGCGAGCGAATTCTCGACGAGGCGGCCGAGACGGTCGACCGCGATATCGACACCAGACTGGAGGTCGGCCGGCGACCGCGACGATCCTCACGGTCGCACGCGGCGAGACGACGGTGGGCGGCGTCGGGGGAATGGACGC
>NZ_WPCE01000043.1 GCF_009742825.1 Halorubrum sp. CBA1125 | reverse complement strand
TGACAACGTCGATTCGGAGGTCTCAAA
The DNA here is from genome assembly GCF_009742825.1 of Halorubrum sp. CBA1125. Taxonomy (GTDB): domain Archaea; phylum Halobacteriota; class Halobacteria; order Halobacteriales; family Haloferacaceae; genus Halorubrum. The sequence continues at coordinate 17,984 of NZ_WPCE01000043.1, read as the reverse complement.
CTGGCAAAACGCCCAAGAGTTACTCCTCCGTGGTTCACCAAATCCTGTATTGCATCCGTTGATATGTATCGTTGTATTGACATATCGAGATTTACTGGATCAACTCCCTCTACATCGGCAATAGCTTCACTGATTTGGTTAAGGATAGTCTGCTCCATATGCGAATATTACCACCTCTACGATAAAATGTTGTTCATTTCATACTATATAATTACAGTCGGTTGTAGACATGGATATATCTGGAAATGAGAACTTCAACAGGGGCCAGATAATACCCAATACAGGTGAAAGGGGTATCGAATCTAAGATCAGCTCTTGAGCGAGTGTTGCCTGTCGAAGTTTGATCCTTTCATAACAAGATTCTTCTCCCTATCCCATCTGACTAATCCATCGTCTATTAAGTCTTCTAAGGGCTTGTGGCGCAGTTGAAGCCGGGGTTTTGCAACGTCCTCGCTGGCAGAGTATGGCTCATCTCTGGCCAGATCCATTCTAAACATAAAGAAATTGGAGGCTGTAGATACACATAAATGACATTGTTTTTATATATAGTATATATTTTGAATATACGAGTTACTCCCTGAAAAGCCTCTTAGTAAGCACTACTCAGCGACCAGCTGTTCCGATTGAAGATATGTCCAAAGAAGATGATTTCAACAGAGCCAGAGTATCATAATCAGGTCTGTTCGGTGGAAATCTCAAATCGGCAGAGGCGAGCGTCAATTACGGTGATACTACTCTTTCCTGTCGACGAGCGTGCTGCGATTGGACTCCAACGGATTCATCCTCGCGCTACACACAGGGCATTCTCCTTGCAGTTCCGTAACACACCACCAGAAGGGCTAACTAACTGGTTTGCGTTATCGGACCTATGGCCCTCCACGCTGTCGAAAACATCGAGAAAGCGTTCGGTGTCACTCGGGAGTTCCTGACTCCGATCGACGTTCGCCGCTGGCTGAAGCTCGCGGTCGTCGTGTTCTTCGTCGGGAGCGGCGTGAGCTTCCCGACGGCACAGTTCAACACGTCGGCGCCGTCGGGGGACGTTCCCGAGAGTGGACTCCCGTTCAGCGTCCCGGTCGACGTCGTGACGCTCGTCGTCGGACTCGCCGTCGCCGGACTCCTCGTCGGTGCGCTGTTCGTGCTGATCGGTGCGATCATGGAGTTCGTGTTGATCGAGTCGCTCCGGACCGGCGAGGTGTCGATCCGAGGCTACTGGAGTCGGCGCTGGCGGCAGGGACTCCGCCTGTTCGGGTTCCGGATCGCGATCGGGCTCCCGATGTTCGCGCTGTTCGTCGGGTGGCTCGCGCTGCTCGTCGTCCCGATCCTCACCGGACGCGACCCCACGATCCCCGTTACGGCGTTTCTCGTCGGAATTCCGGTGGTGTTCCTCGTCGGCGTGCTGTACGCGCTGGTGTCGGGGCTGACGACCGTGTTCGTCGTGCCGCTCATGATTCAGGCAGACTCCGGCGTTCTCGCCGCGTGGCGGCGGCTCTGGGAGTCGATCAAAGCAGCGTGGAAACAGTATCTGGCATACGTCGTGATTGCGTTCCTGTTGACGCTCGCGGCCGGGATCGTCGCGTCGATCGTGGTCGGGCTCATCGCGATCGCGCTTCTACTCCCCGTTCTCGTCGTGGCCGGGATCACGCACGTGACCGTCTCGCTGTCGTCGACGGCCGGGATCGTCGTCCTCGCCGGGCTCGCGCTACTGTTCGGGCTGTCGATGGTCGTGGTCTGGGCACTCGCGCAGGTGCCGATCGTGACGTATCTCCGGTACTACGCGCTGCTCGTCCTCGGCGACATCGACGAGTCGTTCGACGTCCTCGGCGATCGGCGGCCGTCGACGGAGGGTCCGTGACCACCGACGGCTCGACGTGGCGTTCTGCCGCCTGTGGCACGGTCGCACTGGTCGTGCTCGGGATGGCCGGCGTCGTCTCGCTCGCACGCTACTCCGTGCCGGCCCTTCGAGCGATCCCGGAGCTGGCGATCCTGTCGTATCCGACGCTCGTGGTGCTCGCAGCCGCGAACTCGACGGTTCTCCTCGTCGTGTTCGCGGTTCTCGGCTCGGCCACCGCTCCGCGAACCGGGCTCCACTCGCACGTCTTCGCGTGGGCGTCCGGCGGCACTCCAGGCTGGCGTGCGTTTCGGCGGTCACTGCCGCTTGCGGTCGCGATAGGTGCGGGACTTTTCGTCCTCGTCACCGTTCTTGACGTCGCGTTCGCTCCGTTCACCGTCCTCACGTCCGGCGAGGCCGTCACGGACGCGGCAGCGCTCGAGGACCTGCTCGCGTCGGTCCCGATGCGATTCCTCTACGGCGGGGTCACAGAGGAGCTCCTCCTCCGGTGGGGAGTCATGGCGCCGATCGCGTTCGTGCTCTGGTGGGGCCGAAACACGGTTGGTGAGGAGACGGAGACGCCGTCGGCGACGGCGATGTGGATCGCGATCGTCGCGAGTGCAGTCGCGTTCGGCGTCGGTCACCTGCCCGCGCTCGCATCGACGATCGGACTCACGCCCGCGCTGGTCGTTCGAACCGTCCTGTTGAACGCGATCGTGGGAGTGGCACTCGGCTGGCTGTTCTGGCGGCGATCGCTGGAAGCTGCGATGGTCGCACACACGACCTTCCACGTCGTTCTCGTCGTGGTTTCCGTGGCCGGGGTTCTGCTGGGTTAGCTACTCTGTGGGATGAATACTCGAAGTACTGCTGTTACTGGCGGAGCACCGATGGGGACTTACGCCTGCTACCACGATCGCTACAAATGAATCGAGCTGAGATGGCGGATCTCGACACCGACTCCCTCTCCTCGTGTATTCGAGGAGCGCTGATTGTCCTTTGAATCGCAACTCGATAACGCCTATCCGAGATCTATGACCGAACTCTCGAAACAGTGGGTTCAGCACAATCAAGTCGGTGTGTACGCGGTTGCCGTCCTCCTCGCAATTGGGATCGGCCTTGGACTCCCGAGCGCGAGGTCGGTGCTGGAACCGCTCATCAACCCCGTGTTGGCGGTACTGTTGTACGTGACGTTCCTCGAGATCCCGTTCGTCCGGATCCGGCGGGCGTTCCGCAACGGCCGGTTCATGGCGGCTGCGCTCGGGATGAACTTCGTGGTCGTGCCGGTCGTCGTGTTCGGACTCACCCGGTTCCTCCCGCAGGACCCGGTGATCCTCGTGGGGGCGTTCATGGTGTTGTTGACGCCGTGTATCGACTACGTCATCACGTTCACCGAACTCGCGGGCGGTGACGCCGAACAGATCACAGCCGCGACGCCGGCGCTGATGCTCATCCAGCTGCTGTTGCTCCCGTTGTACCTCTGGCTGTTTATGGGCCAGCAGGTCGCCGAGTTTATCGAAGCCGGGCCGTTCATCGAGCCGTTCGTCGTCATCATCGCGCTGCCGCTGACGCTCGCGTGGGCGACCGAATACCGGGCGGAACGCTCCGAGCGCGGCGAACGGTGGCAGGACGCGATGGGCTGGTTGCCGGTGCCGATGATGGGGACGACGCTGTTCGTCGTCATCGCCTCCCAGCTGCCGCGCGTGCAGGATTCGATCGGACAGATCGCGGCGGTCGTCCCCGTCTACGTGGCGTTCCTCGTCATCATGCCACTGCTCGGACGGGTGGTAGCTGGACTACTGGGGATGGACGCCGGCGAGAGCCGAGCGCTCGTGTTCACCGCCGTCACGCGGAACTCGCTGGTCATCCTCCCGCTGGCGCTCGCGCTCCCGTCGGGCTACGCGCTCGCACCCGCGGTCGTCGTCACCCAGACGCTCGTCGAACTGACGGGGATGGTCGTCCTCACACGAGTCGTCCCGGCCTGGCTGGTCCCCGAGTCGCCCGACCGGGTCCTCGGCTCTCGACGTCGGGCGGAGTGATTGAGCGGAACGCAAGGTGGGCCCCGCACCCTCTCCGGGGGCACAAAAAACAGGCCGCTGCGTCACGCTGCGGGACGGCGACACTCCGATCGCCAGCCACGTTCGTCGACCGGTGATGGACTTTTCGCAGGTGACAACGGTAGTGGGCGACACCCAGTTACACTCAACTCGATGCCGGACGTATCTGAACCACGTCGTCGCTGACTTGCCGATCCCATCGATCGGTGATTCGCACGTCGAGACAATACGTGGCGGTTGGATCCGCGTCGAACTCGATGACGAGTGGGTCACCAGAGGCGAGTTCCGTCGGCCGGTCGGCCACCCGTTCGATCGTGTCTCCGTCTTCTCGAATTTCGTACGTGACACGGTACTCGCGGTGCTCATCGACTGACGGCCACGTCGTGTGGACGATCCGGTCGTCGTGAACCTCGGTTTCGCTAGTGAAGTGGATCGGATCCGGGGGCGTTCCGGGATCGCTGGGCGTAGCGACGAGAAGTCCAGCGCTGATGCCGACACCGAACGCTACGAGAGCGACGCCGCCGACGAGGAGAGCGATACGCCGGCGAGAGGTGACATCGGTCGGAGTATCGGTGGCTACATCCACTAGCCGACCGTCCGAAGTGTGAGACGATGAACGACTCTCCGTTGCGTTCGTCGGCGATTCGCGGCTGATGCTCTCCGGACGGTGCCGTGATCCGACGAGACGCGTGTACGGGAAGTAGGCAAATATCACTGCACCGATCGTATCGTAGACGAGGTCTTCGAGCGTATCCCGAAGGTACCGTTCGACACTCCAGCGGTAGTAGAACTCGCGGAAGACGTACTCGTACACTTCGAACACAGCACCGATAGTGAACACGAGCACCGGGAGAAACAGGAATAGACGCCTCGCTGTCCCGAACGTCGCGGGCCGCAGGAGATAGATGATGGCTGCGACGCCAAACCCAGACAGCGAGTGAGTGATCACGTCCCAGAACCAGTATCGCGTGTAGATTCGCCAAGCGAGTCCGAAAAAGTGGAACACCGTGACTGTGATCGAGAGGAGTACAACTGCGATCCAAGTAAGTCGCCACTCGGGACCGTGTGCAACGCCGGCAACGAACCGCGAGAACGACGAACGCTCCGCGAGTTCGCGAGCCGTAGTCGGCTGTCGGATCTCTCCGAGCGTTCCAGTACTGGCAGCAACGACTGACAGCGTCGCTCCGAGGATGATCAGTCCACCGACGACGACCATCACCCTGCTGTGTCCGGGTGTATATACGACGAGCAGTGAGCCAACCCCCCACAGCGAAACGAGCATCGAGAGCGCAAGCCAGACATCGTACCACCGGTGGTCGGCAACGGTGTTCAACAACCCAAGAACGACAAGTACACTGACGAGAACCACCTCGAGGGCGACACCGTACGGAACGATACCTAAAATTAGAAGCCCGCCGGTCGCCCCCCATTGGAGCCGCCGATTCCCACGCCACGCGCCGACCGACGCAAGTACCGCCAGGAGCGGAACGGACACGACGATGCCAAACAGTGCAGTCGTGGCGAGCGAATCCGTAGCACCGCCGTCAGTAACGGTCGTTGGTTCGAAGACGAGCGCAACGGCCAAAAGGACCGCCATCGGAATCGAAAGCAGCGTCGGTAGTGTTCGTAGCGTCCACCGAACGTAGCTCCGTAAACGGACGCCATCAACCATCTCTTAGTATTGTTAGACCGTGACGCGTTACAAAAATCGGCCGCTTTGATGCGCGCGACCTGGAGGGGAGGTTCCAGAAGCGTTCGGCATCCGCCGCGACGGCCAGTCCCATCCCCGCCAGCGCGAGTAGCGCACAGCCACATCAACCGGAACGTGATCAGCTCGAGAGACGGCCGAAGCCGGTCGTGGAACCGGATCGACCCGCCTTCAGATGCCGCGGGGAGACCGATGAAGCCGGCGGAGAGACAGAACACATTCGGACGTATCCTCATATCGGGAGCGGAGAGAACAGACAGTAATAGTCGACGCGACACGCACGCTCGACCTGGGACGGTTCGGTACCGACTACGGAGTCAATCTGATCGAGCCGTGAACGCGCTCACGATGAGGTATCCGTAACCGACTGCACCCGAGAGCGTGAGCCAGTGGCCGAAGGTGATCATCGGAGACGAGAGGGGGACCGTCACGGGAGCGAGAGCCGTGACCGCCACGGCAGCAAGGACCTCGACTGCCAGTCCGCAGGCGAGTATGGCGATCACCGTCGCGGCGGCCCGGTTCGACGAGCCGGGGAGTGTGCCGACTTGTGGGGGGTAGAACTGAAACGAGGTGCCGACGATCATCAACCCCAGGAATCCGAGGAGGTTGACTCGAAGATGTGTCGCGATCAGCGCCGAGGACGCACCGCTGACCGCAAAGAGACTGCCGAGGCTCACGCCAATAACGCCAAATGTCGTGCTCGGAAGAACGGCATACAGCCCGATCCGACGTCTCTCGGCATCGATCCACATTCTGAACACGATGATGGTGAAGCTGACGATGGCGAACAGCAGGAGGGCGGCACCGATGGGAAGAAACCGGTCGTCAACGAAGCCAGCGGCGACGAGTCCGGGGGCGATCGCGGCCGCAGGGAGAACGAGCACGGCCGACCGCCGGGTCGGGTAGGTACCGAAGAACCGCGGAAGGAGCCGGAACCCGAGTGTGACCACGAGCAGCGTCGCCGCACCGGCTGCAAGTAGATGCGTTGCGGCGGCCTGAACGCCGATCACCGGTGGAATATCGCTGACCCGTACGGCAGCCGTCTCGTAGGTACCAACGAGGAGATACAGGAGGACGACCGGCACGAAGCCGTTCGCGAACCGGTCTAGCGGGCGCCGGTCGGAGTTGTGATCCCCGGTCCCCGTCTCCCCGCGTCTGAGGGGTCCGATGACCGTCGCCGCGATCGCCCCGACGAACACGACAACGCCGATCGACCAGAGTCCGCTACCAAGAACCCCGAGATCGACGGGGAAGCCACGAGCGATGAGTGGGTCGAACGCGAGACACGCGGTCCCGATACCGACGAAGGGGAACTGGAGCATCGGCGCCTGCTCGAAGACGAGATCCGTGTCGAAGTACGCCGGAACGAGCGCGTACGCTTTTCCGAACACGACGTGGAACACGAACCCGAACACGGCCAGCGTTACCGTGGTGCGTCGCGGGAGACCCACGACGGTGGCGAGCTGCCAACAGCAGAGCGAGACCACCCCGACGAGAACGAATCGACGTGACCAGCGTGTGATTTCGGCGGACATGATCTACTCAGTGACGCGGAGGCGAGTCATCGATCACGAGGGGCCGCTGGTTGAAACCGGTGGGCGTCGAGAACGTCGAGTGACCGCTCTTCCGCTGCCGTTAGGAAAATCTGTAGTTCACTTCTATGATATTTGCCGAATTTTTCACAGTCTCGATATATTCGGATTCGAACCGCTCGTCGGTCATTCGACTCGCAGGCCCAGTTACACTCACGGCTCCGAGGTGTTCGTGTTCGGAGGCCATAACCGGCGCCGCGACACAGCGAAGGCCTTTAACGCTCTCTTCGTCGTCGATCGCGTATCCCTGTTTCTGAACCCGTTCCAATCGCTCGAAAAGTTCTTTTCGAGTCGTCGCGGTGTTTTCTGTTTGTTCGGGAAGCCCATGCTGATCGATTATCGAATCAACCTCTTCGACCGATTTCATCGAGAGTATCACCTTCCCCATTGCGGTTGAGTGGAGATACTCCCGCTTCCCCATGAATGAACCTGTTTTAACGGCATTATCTCCCTGGGCCCTATGAAGATAGACGATCTTCCCGTTTTCGTCTGTCGTGAACTGTGCGACTTCACCCGTTTTCTCGGCGAGAGAGTTGATCTCCGATCTGATTATGTCGAAATTTCCGAACCGAGACATCACGTGCTGTGCAATATCGAGGAATCGGAGGCTCAGCCGGTACGTCGTTCCCTCTTTCACGACAAACCCGTTCTCTACGAGAGTATTCAGTTGGGCGTGGACAGCGCTCTGGGAGTAATCGAGTTCTTCTGATAGTTCTGTTACCCCTGCACCATCTAACTCTTGGAGTGCCATGAGGACTTGACACGCGTTATCTGTCGCGTTAATGACTCGTCCTCTGTGGCTTTTCATCCTCTTTTAATATTAGGAAGGATCTCATATATAGCTTATCCTTGTGATCAGTTCACATATATATATAACACCCTCGCGAGCGCGGATTGTATCGGGATGAGCTGATCTCGTGTGAAGACGAACGAGCACAAGCCACTCATCAGCCGTTTCTGCGTGCGCGTTGCTAAAATAATTCAAAAGCATATATATTAGCTATTCCCTAGTATAAATGATGAATATTGACTATCGCGATCATCGTGGATCTCGACGGGATAGCCGAAGTTTTCGGCGGCGGAGCGCTCCTTTGAGATCGTCGGCATCATCGACGAGAGATACGGCGTTGACGAGAGCAAAGCGTCCGTTCGCCCGTCAGAGATCTCGATTTTTGAAGACATCTGAAATGTCGTGGTTTACCGCAATTTCAGTGGTATTCACGCATAGTTCGAAACAGTATTCGTGGCAACAGCCAAGAATACTGAATTTCATTAGTTTCGAGATCAACGGTGGCGTCCAGCTAGTACTGTTCGTCGTCGATTCGGATCGTCTTTTGATCGACAGCAATGCGATCCGGACGTTTCGTCGCCCGCCGGTGGTAGATCGGCTTTTTGAACCCAATTGTGAAGAGCGTTTCAACTTTGCGATACACACAAACATCAATAAAAACAACTATATTTAAAAATTATATATTAGCGAGATAGTGACGAATACCGTTCCAGTGGCTTCAGGGAGTTCCACTCTCAACGCCGCTTCATACGTGAGCGAAGAGTTTATACACGTATTCACAGTGCTTTTCACTATGATCACGTGTGGAACAACGGCTCAATCCGTCACAGCCGAGGTAGCACGGGCCCTTGAAGAACCGTTAGTCAACATCAGAGCGGACGGATCGATCGATGCGAAAGAGGGGTCTACGATCTCGGCGGACGAACGGATCGTCATTATCGTCTCCACTACGTCGGATCGGGCGCATTTAGAACTGCTGGAGTTGCAAGAACGTGCCATGAAACGCGATCCGGAAGAGGTGATTACAGTCCTCCCGTACATGGGGTACGCTCGCCAAGACAAGGTGTTCGAACCGGGGGAACCCATCTCCTCTCGTGCGATCGCAAAAGCGATCAGCGCAAGTACCGACCGGGTGTTCACCGTCAACCCCCACAAGGAGCACGTTCTCGATTTCTTCGAAGTTCCGGCGGAGTCCGTAGACGCCGCGCCGCGACTTGCCGGGGCACTGCCGACCGATCTCACTCGTCCTATATTCCTCTCGCCTGACGAAGGAGCGACGAGAATCACGCGGTCGGTCAGGGACGCGTACGGGAGCGGGACAGTGGACAACTTCGTCAAGTACAGGAAATCCGCAACCGACGTCCAGATGACCAGCGGGGAAGTCGACGTTTCCGGGCGTGATATCGTTCTTGTAGACGACATGATATCCACGGGCGGAACAATGAAAGAGGCCGTCAGTATCCTAGACGACCAGAACGCAAAGCGGATCTTCGTGACCTGCGTTCATCCTGTCCTCGCGGATAAAGCCGTTAGCAAGGTGTACCAAGCGGGTGTCGAGGACATCTACGCGACAGACACGATCGATCGGTCGGTGAGCCGTATCAGTTCGGCACCTGTGATCACCGAAGTTCTGTAACAAAACGCGCACCGATCTCTTCAAGTCCTATTCAGGCACTGGTATCGGTCTTTTCGGGCTGGTCGTCCCCGTGAGAGTAGCTTTGAGGCCTCAGAGATCAGTTTGGTCCGATTCGAGGATCCTGGTGTTACACTCGTCACACGACAACACGAGGACCTCGCGGGAACTACAGCACGACTCGACAGTGTTCATATCTAGGGAGAGAGGCCCGTCACATCCGGGGCAGCGGGTCAGAAACAGTCGGAGTCCGTTCAGTAACTGTCCCCGTTGGACCGCATCGAGGTGAGACCAGTTCGAGACGCGGTCTTCGAGCAGTTCTGCCGCTGCAACGTCCGCGAAGAACGCCTCCTGCGACTCCCACTTTCCGACATCGCGGCCATCGACACGCATCCGGAAAGCCATCGGGTACTCTTCGAACGTTACCTCGTCGGCCGAAAGATCGAGCAGCTCAAGGAGGTGGTCTCGGTCCACGTCCGTTCCACGGATCGTTTCGATCGCGGTCTTCCACCTGCTCTCGAAATCCTGGGTCAACCGAAGGTCGGTGCCGTCCTTGTTCTCTCTCAACGTCCCGGCCGAAACGAGCAGCCGTTCGACGTCGATATCGTCGGATATCGGCGGTTTTGATGTCTCTTTTCCGAACCTAGTCCGTAACTCTCGCGGGAGATATCGTCTGGTCAGTGCCGGCGTTCCTGGGATAAGATAGCCTCTGAAATAAATGCTCACGGCAGATATCACGATGAGGACGGTTGCGATGGGCGCTGCGGCTCTCTCCCAACCGCTAACCGTCGCCAGTCCGGCGGCCCCGGCACTCACGGTAATGCCGATTCCAGAATTCACAATGGTACACGGGAGACATCGATTGTTCCCGGTGTATTCGGGATTTTTGTATCGGTTAAACTGATCGATGATGCCAGCCATAGTCACTGTCATACTGTGAGTGGCATAAATTTTTACCCGAAGACGAGGTTCGGATAACACCGTCTGCAATAATTAAGCGGTGGCGTACAACCCAGAGCGTGAGGCTGTTTCTGAAGGCCTATTCGACGATTCAGCAACGCCGAACGGAGGTTACTAACTGTTACGCTGAAAACGACACTCTTTACGAAAATCAACAAATAACGCTGTTCTACCTCTATATTACTCCCAAATATATAATAATACTGTTACTATTCTCAGCGTTGATCTCCGATTCGTGTGATCGGTATCTCAGAACCTCCCGTTCGTCGATTCAGTCTGGACCAGCAGGAGAAACGACGATGCATCTGTCCGACTCTTCTGGCGGCACGTCTCTCATCAGGTGATAAACATAACTGTAACCGCCGTCGCGACGACGCCGACGGTGATGAGGGCGGACGTCGCAACCGCGACCGGAACCCCGATCGATCGATCCATCGAAATTGCGAGCGCGAGCTTGACGAGGATGCTCCCGGTGACAGCAGCGATGATGCCCGAAGAGGCGATCCCTGGAGCAAGTTCCCCGGACTGGACGAGCAACACGACGGACGTGGTGACGGCGCCGCTTGACACTAGCCCGCCGAGGAAACTGGAGACGAGAAAGCCCGAGGTACCGTACATCGATCTCGCGGTAGCCGACACCACGAGGACGAGCAGGAAGAGGAGACCGAACTTCAGAGCCGTCCGGAGGTTGAACGGCGAGTCGAACTCAATCTCGAAGTCGAGCTCCCAGTCGCTGACGAAGTACGAGAACACGACGCCGGCGACGACGATCGCTCCCAGCGGTGCACCTACGTCGATAGCCAGCTCCGGAACGAACGTGAGGACGATGAATAAGTCCCGGAACGCCATCGCGGCGTTCGCGAGGAGGATCGACCCGACCGCGATGTTCGTGAATCCGCTCTGGTTGCGCGCTCGCGAGACGATCTCACCGATGACGGCCGCGGAGTTGACGAGCCCACCGAAGAAGCTGGTAATGGCGATACCCTTCGCGCCGTATCGCTGGACGATCAGATAGTTCACGAATCCGATCGCGCTCACCGCGACTACCAACAGCCAGATGGTCCGTGGATTGATCGCACCGTTCGGGCCGAGCGATTCGCTGGGCAGTAGCGGAAAGATGACGAACGCGAGGATGCTGAACTCGAGGGCGCTCTGGATCTCGTCTTTCGAGAGGTTCCTGGCGAATCCGTGCAGCTCCCGTCGAAGGACCAGCAACAGCGTCGCGAAGATGGCGACGATAACCCCGACCTGATAGAACTCCTTGCCGATGAGCACGCCGACGCCGTAAGCCAGCATCATCGAACTCGCCGTCGTGAGCAGGTAGTTCCCCTCGCCCGATTTGAGTCCCTCTACGGCGAAAACTGCACCCTGAATGACTATCAGCACCGCTCCCAAGATGAGCAACAAGGGTTCCTCGACGATCGTCAGTACCGTCCCGGAGAGCGTGATAATGCTGAACGTCCGCAGTCCGGCCGGCTTCTGTGACCACTCCCGTTCGACACCCAGAAGGATACCTAAAGCGGTGGCGAACACGATCTTCATCACGTCGGGATAGTTCGCTAGCAGGTACTCCGGATCGACCTGGAGAACCGGCTGGCAGATATCGAGAGGTATCATTCGCCTACGTCTACCTTGTCCTATATACTGGTATATATCCTATATAGTTTGGGGTCGAGCTGAGAAACGATACGTCCGTCAATCTGTCCGTACATCGGCCTCGGGACGACCGTTTCGACCAGCGAACTCCCACAGTCTGAACCGGACAACAGGGACGTCCAGACGTGTGATAGGTAGTAGATGGCATCCGCGTCGGAAATTTCGACCCCCCGACAGCTTGAGATCGTTCTGGACAAGATGAATTAGGCGGTACTGGATGCGGTGGCCGAACGGTACTGGAGGTCCCGTAACCCGCTCGTGGAGGGATCTCCGTGAGGAGTGTCGCTCCGAGTCGATGACGAAGACGCGTCGGCCTCTATGATTTTCACCCTCCCGAGATACTGGACCCGCGGATCAGATCTTCGCCGGAGGCAGTCGTCCGGAGCACACTGGTCCGATTCACATGTGGGATTTCAACCATTTCAGCAGGGAGAACGGCTCTTCGCGGAACCGATCGCTCTTCCAGGCGATCTCACCGGACATGTCGATCGCGTACAGCGGGTGTTCCCTGTTCTTGTGAGAGAGGTACAGATGCCACTCGTTATTTACCTGCTCAAATCTCGCCAGTTGCTTGTTCCCCTCATGGTTTTCGTGAACACACACGACTTTCCCTTCCACGCAGTCGAATAGGTACGTCTTGCAGTTCGGTTTGAGCACTAGCGCAGCGCCATATCGGCCATTCGGCGTGATGTTCACTCCCGATATATTCGAGTCACAGCTGTGGGTCAAGATCCGATCCCCCTCCCGGTTGAAGACGATCACCTCACCCCCAATTTCCTGCCAGTCAGCGCGACTAGCCACGAGCGTCGTGCCGTCGTTAGCCACGGCACACAATTTTGGTCTCTCGAGTTCGGTGGTCGAGTACAGTACTTCGTCCTGGAACAGGAACAGCCGCTGATGGCTGCGGTCCTCCGCGAGACCGAAGGCTGCTTCCCACTCGCCGTTCTCCGACGCGTTGACGACACACTCGTAGGCGGTGCCGTCGTACTCCATCAGCTCCCGCTCCGCTCCTTCGTTCCCGTCTTTTGTCTGGTCCCACGCAACGTTCGGAGCCTCGTTCTCCGTGTAGTTCCGCCGAGTTAGTCGACTCAATATCCCCATACATGATCGATAGCGATTACGCCGCTATATAATATTCGCTGGATCCCGTGATCGCTGCGGCTGTCCCGCCGGATCGAGATAATATAAGATATGTTACAAAATGTATTAGTGCTTGTGAGTGATCGGTCGTACTCGTGTCCGTATCGGATGAACTACGCGGACGGCACGGAGAGATCTGTGTTCGAAGCCACCGCTGGTGACAGGTGAGTTACTGGTCCGGCTATCAGATCGGACGCGATGTGAGTGAGATTACAAAAATGAACGAGATTTCAATTTACGAGACGAAAGAACAGATCCCGGAGCCCGTTCCGGATGGGATATTCGTTATCATCGACGTCTACCGCTTTTCGACGTCAGTGATCGCGTTTCTAGAGGCGGGAGCGCGGTACGTGAAAGCGGCCCAGACCCTGGAGAGTGTTCGCGAATACAAGCGACAGAACGAGGAGGCGATGGTCGGCGGTGAGCCGTACAACTCCGACGACCTGTTTCAGGTGATGAACTCGCCGACCCACATCCGGGAAACGGACGTCGAAGGCAAACCGGTCTGTCTGTTCTCGGAGAACGGCGCGTGGACGGTAGAGCGGGTGAAAGACGCGAAAGAGGTCTACATCGGGACGAGCTGGAACCTTTCTACAGTGGGCAATCTCCTTTCCGACCGACAGGACGAAGATATCCACCTCGTCGCGACCGGCGCCAACAACGAGATCCGATATGAGGACCTAGCCGTCGCCGTCGCACTCAAGCGGTCCATCGCCCACGAGTTCGCCTCCGGTTCGGAACTGGAACTGTATCGTCTGGCGATCGAAGGGATCAACGCTCGCCACCCTACCTCGGGTCGGGACAAGGCCGACGGCGAACTGTTGACGGAGTTCGATCGGTCCGATATGGTTCCGCGATTGAATGCAGACGGATATCTGGTCGCCGAATATCCCTGAACACCAAGTCGTCGACATTTTCAGATAGCATCGTCGGGGAGCGGTCAGACACTTCTTCCGAATGACGAGACCCGTCGATAGAGCCGGCCGTTCTTCCGACGGAGAGCGATGTGATGCGGATCGTCGTGGGATCAGTCGCCTCGGTCTCGGCGGAGAGCGACGAGAAGAGAGTGCGGGTAGTCTGCTCAGCGGACCTTCGCACGAAGATACGCCGAGAGCGCCTCGCTCACGATGACAACGCCGAGGATAGCGATGAGAATCAGGAGCACGGTCCGCCAGGCGAACGTCTCGATCGCCTCGAACAGGTGGACACCGATACCGCCGGCCCCGACGAACCCGATGACCGTCGAGATGCGGACGTTGATGTCCCACCGGTAGATCGAGATGCCCACGAGTGCGGGTTTGATCTGCGGGAAGATACCGTAGAGGAAGACGAGGAAGGTGCCCGCACCGGTCGCCCGAACGCCCTCGACCGATCCCGTGGCGATCTCCTCGATCTCCTCGCCAAGCAGCTTGGCCACGAAGCCGATTGCACGGAGGCCGACCGCCACCATGCCCGCGAGCGCGCCGGGACCGAACATGATGACCGTGATCAGACCCCAGATGATCCCGTTGACCGACCGGGAGAACGAGATGATGAACTTCCCGAGGACGTAGGTTGCCTTGTTCGGCGTCGTGTTTTTCGCCGAGAGGAATGCGACGGGGAACGCGATGATCACCGCGACGATGGTTCCGACGATCGCGATGTTTATCGTCTGGATCATCGGATCGACGATCGTCGTCGTGTAGCCCCAGTCCGGCGGGTACATCCGGACGAACAGGTCCGCGAGATTGGCCGGTGCGCTCAGCAAGTACCCGAAGTCTAGTTCGAGGGACACCCACGATATCGCGAGAATGATCAGCGACGCGAGGATCATCAGATACCGACCGATCCTCGTCCGCCGGTCGTACCGCTGCCACTCCTGAAGGCTGCCGGTTGCCATTATTCGACCCTCCGTCGCGTGATCGCGCTGATTGCCTCACCGACCATGACGACGGCGACGATCGCGAGGAGGATCGTCGACGCGTACTGGTACTGGTACTTGTCGAACGCCGCCAGGATGACGGTCCCGATACCGCCGGCACCAACGATCCCGATGATCGTGCTCTGGCGGATGTTGATGTCCCATCGGTAGACGGTGAGACCGATGGCCCGGGGGATTACCTGGGGGACTACCCCGTACACGATGGTATGTAACCTCGACCCGCCGGTGGCCTCGATAGCCTCCATCTGTCCCCTGTCGATGTCTTCGAGGTCTTCCGCGAACAGCTTCGACCAGTAGCCGATCGTCTTGAAGCTGAGCGTGAGGACGCCCGCAACGACGCCCAGCCCAAACGCTTTGACGAAGATGATCGCGACGATGAGCGAGTGGAGCGACCGCGAAACCATGATGATCGACCGGTTGAGGTAGTAGACCGGTTTCGGGACGAGGTTCTCGGCCGCGAGGAATCCGAACGGGATGCTGATCAGCACACCCAGAACGGTCGCGAGCATCGACATGGCGACGCTCTCGCCGAGCATCTCCATCATGCGGTTGAACTGCGTCTCGGTCGCCGTCGGCGGCACCATCTGTCCGACCAGGTCGATACCGAACAGGATCCCCTGCCAGAACCGACCGGGACTGACGCCGGTACGGGAAAGCAATAGCCCCACGAACAGCACCGAACCAATGTAGAACAGCCACTTGACCGTGCGGTTGTAGAACGCAGTTGGCCGCCTCCAGGTCTGTTGATCTGCTGCCATCGGCTATCCTCCACCTGGCACTTGACGATCGATCTCCTGTCTGTCTTCTGCGGCCTCCTCCTCTTCAATCGCAGATCCGGTTCCCTCGCGCGACTCGCCGCCGCGGTAGATGATGTCCCTGGCGTGTTCGTCGAGTTCGTCCGTCCCGCCCTCCCAGACGAGTTCCCCGTCGGAGAGACCCACGATCCGGTCGGCGTAGTCCAGGGCGAGTTCCACCTCGTGGATGTTGATCAACACGGGGATGTCGTCCTCTTTCGCCACGGTCGTCAGCAGATCGAGCACCTTGTGGGAGGTTTCGGGGTCGAGGCTACTGGTGGGTTCGTCCACGAGAAGGATCTTCGGTTGCTGGATCACGGCCCGGGCGATGCCGACCCGCTGGCGCTGACCGCCGGACAGCTCGTCGGCCCGTTTGTTCTCCATGTCCTCGAGGCCGACCCGCTCGAGGATCTCGTACGCCCGCTGGATGTCCTCGGACGGGAAGTTCCGCCGGAAGGCCCGCCAGGTCGAGACGTACCCGAGTCGACCCGAGAGGACGTTCTCCATGACGGTGAGCCGCTCGACGAGATTGAACTCTTGGAAGATCATGCCGATGTCGCGGCGGGCCTTTCGGAGGTCTCTCTTCCCGAGGGCCCTGAGTTCGGTCTCGTCCAGGTAGACCTCGCCGCCGGTCGGTTCGACGAGGCGGTTGATACAGCGGATGAAGGTGCTCTTTCCCGCACCGCTCGGCCCGATCATGGAGACGATCTCGCTCCCCTCGATAGAGAGGGAGACGCCTTTGAGGGCCTCGTCACCGCTTTCGTACGTTTTCTGTAGGTTGTCCGTTCTGAGCATATATGGTTCGTGTTATGATGGGAAGGTTAAAAAGACTGTGCAGGGCGCCTACTCGCTGAGCGCGTTGAGATTATACTCGACGCCGTTGAACTTCTGGATAGTCAAGATGATGTCCCAGTGTGTCTTGTACTCGATCTCGACGTGCCTGGCGTAATCGGAGCCCCTCTCCCACTCGGTGCCCGCGTAATCGTAGTCGTACAGCGCCCGCTGGAACCCCTCGACGATGTCCGGGTGGAGGTTGTACCGGTAGGCGAACGGTCCGTTGGGGAACGGCTGGCTCGCCCAGACCGCCTTTATGTCCGAGCCCTGGAGTTCGTCGCCGGACGCCTCGATGACGTCCTTGGCACAGGAACTACAGACCGGGCCGCAGTCGTAGTCGCCGACCGCGACACCGCGAGTCGTCTGGTCGTGACCGCCGGAGTAGTTCACTTCGTAGTCCTCGCCGGCGATGAGATCGAACTCCTGCTCGAACAGTGCCCGGGGGGCCTGGTTCCCGGAGTTCGACGTCGGCTCGGAGTGTGCGACGTTCTTGCCAGCGAAGTCGTCGACGCTCCAGATCTCCTCGTTGTCGGCCTGCGTGATCGCCCACAGGCGGTACCCGTAGAGCGGCGGGTCGTCGGGCAGACCGATCGCCTCTGGAACCGCACCCGCGATGTTCACGGCGAACGGGACTGCGCCGGTGTTGAAGTTACAGATGTGCAACTGCTCCGCGCGCATCGCCTCGACCGTAGCGGCGTAGGACGTCAGCGGCCTGAACTCCGTGTCCTTCCCGGTTTCCTCCTCGACATTATTCATGATCGGCTGGAGCGCACTCTCGTACTGGGCCGGCGTCTCCTCGCTAGGGCTCCACGAGAAGACGAGCGTGTCCGGGTCGAGCGGCTCCTCGTCTTCGCCCAGCTCCTGAACCGGGTCGCCGTATCGGACCTCGTCGCGGGGCTCGATCTCCTCCAGGTCGGTCTGTGATCCCCGGTGGTAGTTGTTCTCGATGAGGGGAGCCAGCGTCCAGTTGTTCTCCTCCCAGTTCGGGTTCGCGAAGTCGAACGCCTCCGGATCGGTTCGCACTTCCTTCGGGTTGCCGGACCCGCCGTCGCCACCGTCGCCGCCGTCGCCGCC
>NZ_WPCE01000054.1 GCF_009742825.1 Halorubrum sp. CBA1125 | reverse complement strand
GCGCCGGCGAGAACCCGCCGCATCCGATCGAGAAGGTCGCCGAGGCGGTGACCGGTCCGGCGGCGGCCGACGTCGAGGCCGATCCGACGACGGCGACGCCCGCCGACGACTGAACGCCCAGCCTCGTCGTGGTCTGTCACGAGGCAGACGACTGGCTCGCTCGCGCCGAGGCTGGCGTTCGCCAGTACTTCCACGGTGGCCAGATCGGGCTCAAACGCTATCGTGTTACCGAGATTGCCGACATCTCCACGATCGGGCCCGGGTCGGCCTCGTCGACAACGCGGTCAATCGGGGGTAGCTGGAGACGATCGCCGACGAGGTTGCCGGCGCCGCCCGCGATGGAATCCAGACGTTGCGGGCCGCCGAGATCGCCGCCGAACGAGAGCATGGTCGGATCTACGACGCTGATGTTGCCGACGCCTACGAGCAGACCCGAGCGCGGATTCGGGAGGCGAACCTCCACTCGCTTCCTTTTCACCATCTGGTGCTATACGAACTGATCCGCGACGCTGCCGAGATCACCGGCAGGGAGTTACACAAGCGGTACGAAGGGATTTCTGAGCAGTTGTACGCTGGTCACAAGCGTCAACCGCTCGGTCGCCAGGACCGTCGAAACAAACTGGACAACCTGCGAGCATATGATCTCGTTGACCGAGAGCGGCTCGATCACCGGTGGTTGTATTCAGCTGTCGATCCAGAAATCAATAGCCCCTAGGATATATTCAATGGGCCTGGGTTTCAACCGTTTCAGCGAGAGCCGGACCTATCGCACGGTATGAGCTTATTTTACAAATCGTAGAGTTCCGTTCGGATCTCATTTATTCGCTCACGTGCTCTTTGTTCATCCGTTACGTGAACCATCGTTCCATGACGGTCCAGCGGTTCACCCCTCCTCTATCATTTGTTCGACACAATCTTCCAATTCCTCATCCGTGTCCTGGCGAAAATAATTATCTGACAAGTGTGAAATAGAGATACTTGTTGGATTTGTGTGGCCAAGGTTGCAGAGGACCTCTAAAATATCGGCTTTCCTCCCCATGTATTCTTCAGTACTATTCCCGTCCCCGCTCATTGCATACCTGCTGTGACGTGTCGCGCTTTACTGTTCCGGTCATTGGCATTTCACGTTGGTTGTGATGATGCAACTCTACATTCCACCAATGCAACAAGATATATGTGTATAGCCCATACTTGGTCCAATATGGTGCCTCAACATTCGGGCTCTCAACGTGGCAGCAACGATGATGGGGGATACGCGGAACTGTCGCCGTTCGTTCGGCTGCTGGGTACCCGTGGGCGTGTGCAAATTCTGGATACGCTGATCCGGAAGAATTACGATGCACTCACGGCGTCGGAGATTGCCAAATATACCGACATCTCTGAGAGCACTTTTACCCGCAACAAGGGCGAGCTCCTTGAGCTGGAAATGATTGAAGAGGTCAACACCGGGAGCGGCCCTTCAAAATATACAATCAATGAAGAAAACGGGGTCGTTCAAACTCTCGTTCAATTCCACCTCGATCTCTCAGAACATGCCGAGGAGATCTTTGGCAAGACGACTCCCGGCGAGAGAGATTTAATTGCAACACTGGCTCATCAGAGCACAGATAGCTCCTCTGATTCAGAACACGACGACGACAGTGAGGATGAGTACTCGCGGGATATAATCGATAAGCCTGTTCACGCATGATCTCTAGAAATCTTGATGGTGAACGGCGTGAGCCATTCACGATTGTCAGCGTTCAGAACCACGAAACTGGTGAGGAACTCGCACGACTCCCAGAGCATGGGTCGCTTTCCGTTCCAGATGAGGGTGAAACTGTCCGAGTAAGTCTCATGGAGCTTGTCGAATCGGATGGCGACGAACTTCAGTCAGAACAAACAGAAATGAATGAGTATGTAGTTGAGAAACGGATTCACGACTATACACTACTTGAATTAGAGGGTGACGAAGCAGAAGACATTCCTGAAGGCGATCAACTCTACACATTTGTTCACTTGAGTGTCTCTGAGGCTAACTCAGGATCTGACGATAGCGAAACGAATAGCGACGATACAGAGTAGCAGACTACTACCCGGAACTACAGCCTCTTTTTAATCTGATTCCGCCCGTCGATCTGGGTTCGATGCCCACCACTACTGTCGACGTGACCGACTTGGGCTTCGAGGTCGACCCCGGCGCCGACCGTACCGCGACGATCGACGTTGGGCGCGCTGGCGTCGACTGGAGGTCCCGTCGGCGTGAGTTCAGTCCTCGATATCAGCCCTGGTGATGAGAATACCACCGTCTTCCATATCAGCCTCAAGGCTGACATCATCGCCGACATCCAAGCCCGCGCCTTCAAGAACCTATATGCAGCAAACTGTCGGCCTCGTTGTCGGGCATCCAGACGACCCACGGTGCGATCCGCACGAGCGGGGGTGTGTGAATTGTGATCACACTAATGGCAGTCGGGAAGCAATTCGAAGTATGCCATCGAGCAAGGGTGATAATCCGCACATTCTCCTCGTCGACCCACCCGGGAGACTGCAGGAACACCTCGCGACGGAACTCACCGCGGCTGGATTCGGCGTCTCCACCGCGACGTCGGCGGCCGAGTGTCTTGCCCACGTCGAACGGAACGAGGTCGACGGGGTGGTAAGTCTCTCCGACTTGCCAGAGATGGACGGGGCCACGCTGCTCCGCTCGATCCGGATCTCCAATCCGTTCCTCCCCGTGGTCTTGTTCTCCGCCGCAGACGACTCGATGGAAGCGGCGGTTCCGTCCGCCGTGAGCGAGACCGTCGCAGTTGACGCGGAGCCCGAGGCCGTCATCGTCAAACTGGAGCGGTTGATACACGGAGAGAGGGAGAGCTCTCGGCGCTACCGGCACCTCATCGAAACGTCGCCGGCCTCCATCAACATCTTCGACCGGGACGGCAACTCGATCTGGTGTAACGACGCAGCCGTGGACCTATTGGGGCAGGACAGCCGGGAGGAGTTTCTGGGTCGCTCGATCCTCGAGTTGATACACCCCGACGATCGCGATCTGGCGCGCGCGGAGATCCGCTCCGTCATCGACGAGAAGGAGTCCGCGGGTCCGACCCGGATGAAACTCCGTCGTGACGACGGGGAGATCCGCTATGTCCGCGTCTCGACGGCCATCGGTCAGTTCCTGGGGGCAGACATCGGACAAGCGGTCGCCATCGACGAGACCGGGCGTGTCGAGCGGGAACGACAGTTGCAGATTCTCGATAACTGGCTGCGCCACAACATCCGGAACAAGATGACGATAATCCGGGGGCTGGCGGAGGAGATTCAGGCGGACCGGACAGACGATGTGGCCGCCGCTTCCCGCGCGATCCAGAAGCACGCGAACTCCCTGGTCGAGCAAGCGGACCAAGAGCGACGGATCATCCGCATTCTCGAGCTATCGCCCGACCGGACGCACGTCTCGGTGGACGTCGGTGACCTCGTGGCCCGTGTCGTTACCGACGCACGCGAGGACTACCCCGAGGCGGCCATCTCGATCGCCTCGAAAGAGGCGTTTCACGCAGACGCGATTGCTGAGCTCGACATTGCGATCGCGGAGCTCGTCGAGAATGCCGTCGTGCACAGTGACGCCGAACCGCCCGAGGTCACCGTCGAGGTCGAAGACGTCGCCGCGGATCACGGCGTCATCCGCATTGCAGACAACGGACCGGGCATCCCAGAGGTCGAGCAGAGGTGCCTCCAGCTTGACGAGGAGATTGACCAGTTCCACCACGGATCCGGCCTGGGTCTCGTCCTCGTCTACTGGGTAATCCGCCACTCTAATGGTGATATCACCGTCGCCGACAACGACCCGCGGGGGAGCGTCGTAACCATCACACTCCCGAAGGCGTGACTCGAACGGGTTCGAGTCCAATCGGCGTTTAGTACGTTCTTCTGGAGGGTGCTATCGCACACGTATCACGCCGTTTTATCTCATAGCGGAACTGCTGAATCAGCTATCAGATCGTGTGTGCTAATAGAACGGTGGATTTTTTATGAGGTATACTGAAACATGATTGATGCCCTCCAACCAGCAGATTCGAAGATACGACGGAAAAATTGGGATTAGCATTATAGGCCTCCTTGCTGTCGGTCTTATTGTAGGCGTTCTCTACAATAACTGGGCGGTTATCGAAACCTGGCTTCCTTACGTTTTAGCCGGATTTTTTATCATCCTGTTCTACCGGCTGGTCGTCGCTGTGGAACACCTGGCGTACGACAAGTGAACGAGCAATCCTCATCCTGTACTGAGCGAATCCAGTTCAGGCGTGTGAACTATGACACCCTCGTTAACAGTCAGAACGCAGAGCGTTCTGACGACATCGCCGGAAATCACAGAGTTCCGGCTAGCAGCCAGAATCCGAAGGATTCTGGCCACATCACGAGACGCCGAAGGCGTCTCGAACGACAGCAAGCGCATCGCGTCCTCCCGGCTGGGGCTTTGGAGGTAGTCACCGCGTCGCCGACAGCAACGGGTTATAAACGGTTGCCAGCAACACCCCCTCTTCACCGATACCGGAATATCCAACCGATCCGATTCACGCACCGACCGCGATCGCTCGAACCGATCGCTCTGCAGGGGGATCTGCAGTAGAAACGAGGGGGCGATCGGCGGCCGATCTACGCCGCGCGGCGTTCCTTCGCCTTCGGGCGGAGGTTGGTGTAGCC
Source organism: Halorubrum sp. CBA1125 (assembly GCF_009742825.1). GTDB lineage: Archaea > Halobacteriota > Halobacteria > Halobacteriales > Haloferacaceae > Halorubrum. The sequence goes on along the minus strand of NZ_WPCE01000054.1, from coordinate 10,879 downwards.
GCACTTGCGGCAGCGCTCGGCGTCGGCGGCGTTGCGGGCGTTACAGCGCATGCAGATCTGTCGGTCGAGGTTGCGGCGTTCCGCGGCGTCGAAGCTGGCCATACCGCTCCTGGACGGGCAACGCTGTAAAAGGTTGCGAGATGCACCGCGCCGGACGGCCCGTCGTCGACCGCGACGCTCCCGACGCGACTCCTATCGCGACCTACGCGCCGGCTTCGGAGAGCGCGTCTTCGAGGTCCTCGCGCTGTGTGACCCCGACGAACCGCTCGACGACGCCGTCGTCGTTCTCCACGATGAGCGTCGGCAGCGAGCGAACCTGGTACTGGTTGGCGACGTCCTGCTCCTCGTCGACGTCCACCTTCTGCAGCTCGAAGGCGTCGCCGAGGTCCTCCTGTAGCTCCTCTAATATCGGGTCCTGCGTCTTACACGGGCCGCACCAGTCGGCATGAAAATCCAGCAGTCGAACGGTCATTATCCGTCAACACGTTCCGCCGGACCGCGCATAAGGGTTTCCCACTCGTGCGCGATCCGTCACCACTCGTGCGTGACTCGTCACCGGCGAGCGAAACGTTTAGAACGCCGCAGGCAGGACTGGCGTGTATGAGCAGTGGTTCCAACTCCGGCGGGCTGATGTCCAGCGCTGGACTCGTCCGCTACTTCGACTCCGAGGGCCGCGACGCGATCTCGATGGACCCGAAGACCGTCCTCGCGTTCTGCGTCCTCTTCGGCGTGTTCGTGCAAATTCTCTCGCTGACGGTCGCGTAGGACCGCCAGCCCCGTTCTCGGCTGCGTCGTCGGTTCTGTCCGCCGCCGTCGGTTCTGTCCGCCACCGTCGGCCCCCGCTCCGCGGCGTAGCGCGTCCTTTTTGCCCGTGCCGGACGGACCGGTTCGCATGCACGCAGGCGTCATCGCCGTCCAGGGCGACGTGGCCGAACACGCCGCTGCGGTCCGGAACGCCGCGGCCGCACACGACGCCCCCGCCGAGGTCGTCGCGGTGCGGGACGCCGGACTCGTCCCGGACTGTGACGTCCTCCTCGTCCCCGGCGGGGAGTCGACGACCATCTCGCGGCTGATCCGCCGCGAGGGGATCGCGGGGGAGATACGAGAGCACGTCGCGCGCGGGAAGCCGGTGCTCGCCACCTGCGCCGGCCTTATCGTCTGCTCACGGGACGCGAACGACGACCGCGTCGAGACGCTGGGCGTCGTCGACGTCGCCGTCGACCGCAACGCCTTCGGCCGGCAGAAGGACTCCTTCGAGACGGAGCTGCCCGTCGCCGGCCTCGACGACCCGTTCCACGCCGTCTTCATCCGCGCGCCCGCCATCGACGAGGTCGGCCCCGAGGTCGAGACGCTCGCGTCGGTCGACGGCCGCCCGGTCGCGGTGCGGGACGGTCCCGTCGTCGCCACCGCGTTCCACCCGGAGCTCACCGCCGACCCGCGGATCCACGACCTCGCGTTCTTCCCCGAGAACGAGGTGGTCGCGTGAGCGACCCGACCGCGGACGGCGCGGACGCCGGCGAGGACGGGACCGTGACCGACGGCGACGCGGGCGCTGGCACCCCCGCTGCGACCGACGGCGGCGACGACGGCGACGACGCGTCGGTCCCGTCGGCGGCCGTCCTCGACGAGCTGTTCGCCACCATCGAGTCGCGCAAGGCGGAGCTGCCGGAGGGGTCGTACACCGCCTCGCTTTTCACCCACGAGAAGGGGGAGAACGCGGTGTTAGAGAAGATCGGCGAGGAGACCACGGAGACGATCCTCGCGGCGAAAGACGACGATCTCGACGAGCTCACCTACGAGAGCGCCGACCTCGTCTACCACCTGTTGGTGTTGCTCGCGATGAAGGACATCGACCTCGACGACCTCCGCGAGGAGCTCCGCGACCGGTTCTAACCCTCCTTTCGTGGCGGCCGGCTCCGGACCGAGGTCCGTCGACGCGTCAGGGCGCCACCGTCCCCTCTGCCGGTGTCCCGTTGACGGTGGCGTCGTTCGGGTCGTACTCTAAGATGCCGGGGTTGTTCCCCTGTCCAGCCAGGCTGAGCTGGTCGACGTGGAGGGTCGCGGTCGGGGTTCCCAGGTCGGCGTTGTATCCGCCTCCGTCGAGGCTCGCCGACACGAGGTAGATGTCGCCGTTCGAGTCGAGCGCGATCGCCCCGTTGTTGGCGGTCATCGTCGACTCGTTCGCGAAGATGCGGCCGTCGGTGCTCGTGATGGTGATGCCGTCGTTGCTGTTTGCGTCGAGCGTCACCCCGTCGATCCGGATGTCGCCCGTCGCGGTCAGTCGGATCGTGTCGCCGTTGGCCCTGAAGTCGGATCCGGCGGTGATCGTCTTCGCGGTGATGTCGACCGGGTCGCCGCTCGCGGTCACCGTCCCGACCTCGGGGTAGATCACCAGATCGACGTCCGGGTCGTCGAACCCGTCTTCTAAGTCCTCCTTGCTGATCACCACCTCGCCCGGGTCGTAGACGCCGTTGCCGTTGGGATCGTCGAACGCCGACCCGTCGCCGTTCCCGTCTTCCGGCGGCTGGGCGGTGTCGGTGTCGACGACCGTGACGGTTCTCGTCGCGGTGTCCGTCGCGCCGTCGTCGTCGGTGACCGTCAGCTCGACCGTCACCGGCTGGTCGCCGGTCACGTCCGCCGGCGCGCTGTACGTCGCGTTCGGCGTTCCGGTGTCGTCCTCGCTTATCGACCCGGCTCCGGACGCGATCGTCCAGGAGTAACTCACGATCGAGCCGTCGGTGTCGACGCTGTCCGACCCGTCGAGCGTGATGCTGTATCCCTCGGCGACCTGATCCAACGAGCTGGCCACGGCGGTGGGCGGCTCGTTTTCCGGCGCCGGCGGGTCCGGCTCCTCCGGCGCCGCCGACCGGAGCGTGCGGTACAGCTGGTCGCCGCTCTCCGTGTCGAAGAGCAGCACCTCGACATATCCGGTGAACGAGTGGTTCAGCGTCGCCTCGTCGCCGACATCGAACGTTCCGTCGCCGAGCCCCGCTCCGTCGACTTCGGTCGCGTCGAGCGTGTACGGTCCCACGCGGTCGGCGTCGCCGCGCAACAGGAGCCGGACGTCACCCGTCTCGAAGTCAGGCCCACCGACGTGGCGAACCGTGACCGTCGACTCCGTCACCTCCGTCTTGACGTTGAGACGCGTGCTGTCGGTCCGGTCCTGAATGGCGCTCGTCTGCAGCAAGATGCCGGTGCCTAGCGTCACGGACGCCACGACCACGACTGCGACGAGGAGGATGACGCCGATCGGCTCGGTGACGGCTCGGTTCGTCATGGGTGAGGGGAGTCGTCCGCTGCCGGCCGTCCCCACGCGGCCGTGAGTGCGTCGGGTTCGGTCCGAAGCGATGCCACACGTACGCCGCCCGCGTTTAGAAGTGTTTTGTCGAACGCGGAATCGGGTCGTCGAACGCGGAACCGAGGCCGCGCCGAGCGCGGTTCGACCGCCGGCGGCGACCAGCGTTTATGTCCGTGGGGTGTAGACGGGGTGATATGGGATCCGCGTCGGGCGATCGTGGGCAGGCGAACCTCGTCGGGTTCATCCTCGTGTTCGGCTTCCTGCTGATCAGCTACTCGCTCTTTCAGGCGTACGTGATCCCCAACCAGAACGCGGAGATCGAGTACCAGCACTACCAGGAGGTCCGCGACGACATGACCGAGCTGTACTCGGAGATCGTCACGCTCGGCAACTCCTCGAGCGGCCGGCAGGTGCTCGTCCCCGTCACCCTCGGGATGGACTACCCGCCACGGTTGCTGTTCTTCAATCCGCCGCCCGCGTCCGGGTCGATCGGGAGCACCGGACAGGGGACGATCGCGATCGACGCGACGGACGGGACGACCGCGGCGGACCTCTGTGGCGGCAACGCGACCACCGGGCTCGTCTACTCGCCGGGGTACCACGTGACGACCCAGCCGGACGTCCGGTACGACAACGGGTTGCTCTACGTGGAGACGGCGGGCGGCGAGTACGCGATGCTCGAACGCCGCCAGATCGTCGACGAATCTTCGAAGGAGATCCAACTGTACCGGCTGGTCGGGCAGCTCGGGACGCGGTCGGGCGTCGACACGCTCCCGATCGAGATCACCGGCGGCGCCGGTCCCGTCGTGACCACCGACGTGCCGGTGACGAGCGTCACCGTTCGAAGCGATCTCCCGAAAGACGAGTGGAACGACCCCGACAACGACGTGCTTCCGAGCAATATCAACGCGTCGGACGCCGGCGACGGACGAGTCCAACTCCAGGGATTCAGCGGGGACTACACCGTCAGCTGCCACTCCGTCGGCCTCGGACAGCGCCCGTAAATCGCCGCCCCAACGGCCGTTTGAGGACCGGACGTCCGGCGCGAGTCGGCGTACCCTGTCTCTTCGTTCGGAGGCCGGTCTTCCGAACCGCTCCTCGGTTGGCATCTTCGGGATTCGGTACGCTAAAGAGTGTGTCGCCGTTACCCCGGCGTACGGGCCTTTAGCTTAGTCTGGCTCAAAGCCCTCCGCTCATAACGGAGTGATCGCCGGTTCAAATCCGGCAAGGCCCATCCTGTTTACACTCGTTACTGAGTGTTCTCCGAAACGCCTCTCTCGGTGGTTCTACCGTCGGGTATCGGATTTCCGGTGTCTCCACGAATCGGCTTCTGTGTGGTATGTCGACCAGAGGCTGGTTCCGCGTCCTTCTTTCGTGCGAATTCCGTATTCTGCGTCGAGTTATCGGATGGTTAGTCCGCCGTCGATGACGATCTGTTCGCCGGTCATGTACTCGGACGCGTCCGAGGCCAGATACACGGCGAGCGGGGCGATCACTTCGGGATCGGCGAACTCGTCCATCACCATGTCGTCTTTCCAGATCTGAGCGAGTTCCGGGTCGTTCTCGCGAACCTCGGCGATCATGTCCGTCAGGATGTACCCGGGACTGATGTTGTTGACTCGAATGCCGTACTGCCACCAGTCCGACGCCAATTGGTTGGTGAACCCGTCGATCGCCCCTTTCGAGGCGTTGTAGTGGGGCTGGGGCTGGGGATAATTCGCCAGGATCGCCGAGATCGAAGACATGTTCACGATGTTGCCCCCGTCTCCGTCGATCATCACCTGTCCGACGTACTTGGTACACAGGAACACTCCCGTGGCGTTGATCGAAAAGATGCGCTCCCACTCTTCGAGCGGCATGTCCTGCAGCTCGTAGTTCGAGACGACCCCGGCGTTGTTGACTAACACGTCGATATCGCCGAACTCCTCGACGGTCGCCTCGACCATGTTCATCACCGACTCCTCTTTCGCGACATCCGTCTCTACCCAGAGCGTCTCCACGTCGTGCTCGTCGGCGAGAGTTTCGGCGGCATCCCGTCCGGTCTCTTCGTCTCGGTTCGCGACGACGACGTTTGCGCCCACGTCGGCCAACCCGTCGGCGATCGCTCGCCCGATCCCGCGATTCCCGCCCGTTACGATCGCCGTCTGGCCGTCCAACCGAAACTTGTCGAGGAGACTCATACCGACTGGCGTCTACTCCGGAGGGAATCATAAAGATTCGTGTCCCACCCGAGAACGGCGCCACCTCCGGTGAGGGAACCCACCTGAAGGCGGCGCCACCTTCCAGCCCTAGAATTCGGATCCACCGTGAGTGACATCCTCGATCATATCCAAATATTTTTATCAGATCGATATGACGGTATCATCTATGTCGGTATTAGACCGATTCCAATTAGATGGAAAAACCGCGATCGTGACGGGCGGAAACCGCGGCATTGGAAACGCTATTGCCCACGGATTGGCCGAAGCGGGTTCCGACGTCGTTATCGCAAATCGAGACGCTGATTCCGGTCGTGAGGCCGCTTCCGAGATCGCCGAAGAGACGGGTGTCGAGACGTTAGCGGTGTCGGCTGACGTCTCGGACGAGGACGACGTCCGGGAGATGGTCGAGGCGACGGTCGACGAGTTCGGAACGATCGATATCCTCGTCAACAACGCCGGTATCGTCCTCGCGGAACCGGCCCGAGAAAAGTCGGCCGAGGACTTCCGGAAAACCCTCGAGATCAACTTGACGGGTGCGTTCCTCTGTTCGAAGTACGCGGGCGAGGAGATGATCGCCTCCGACGGCGGATCGATTATCAACATCTCCTCGATGTCGGCGTACATCGCGAATCACCCCCAGACCCACGTCGATTACCAGGCGTCGAAGGGCGGGATGGAAGCGTTCAAGAACCAACTTGCTTCGGAGTGGGCCGAATACGGCATCCGAATTAACAACATCAATCCCGGATACATCGAGACCGATATCATCGCTAACTTGCTTTCCGACCGCCCGGACCTCGAAGAGGCCTGGCTCGACGGCATGTTACAGGACGAGCTCGGAGACCCCGACGACATCGCCCCGCTCGCGGTGTACCTCGCATCGGACGCGGCCTCCTACGTGACCGGAACGTCGGTCATCATCGACGGTGGATACACGGTCCGGTGACGACACGGTCCGTGACTCGAAGCCACGCTGCCGGATGAACTGGGAAAACTGAAACGCAAACCGCGGACGGGCTCTGCTAGAAGACCAGGTCTCCGCCGTCGTCGATGTCGAACCCGTCGGTCACCTCGAAGGTGCGGTCGACGAGGATCGACTCACTCGGCTGGTGGATCACGCGGACTCGGACGTCCTCCCCCGCGCCGACGGTATCGTTCCCGGTCTGGGACGCCGACGTCACGGAGTCGCCGACCGAGAGGCGGTCGCCGATGGTCCCCGATGTCTCGTAGTCGTCAGCGGGCGCGGTGACGACCACGCGGAGCGAGTCGGACTCGATCGAGTCGCCGCCGCGGTGTTCGATCGTGACCGTGTCGGCCGTCTCGTCGAGGCTCACGCTCAGTTGTGCGGTCGGCTGGCTGGTCCCGAGCGAGTCGCCCAGGCCGAGCACGAACGTTCCGATGACGGCCGCGAGGATGACTGTAATAGCGACCATCAGAATCACCCCGATAACGGGGCTCACCGCACGGTCGTCCGCGTCGAAGAGTGTGTCTGTGTTCATGAGAGATCCTACCAACCGCCGAAACGAAACTGCAGAACCTGTGCACGTGCAGTTTCGTTTCGGGTATTGGTTGACTGTAAATACGTCACTACCGGATATAACGTTACCGGTAAATCATAAGAAACCAAAAACGAAGTGACCGAAAGGTTTCGAGAGTCAGGACCCCTCGGAGGGACGGGGTCCAAACCGCTCGTGACACCGAGGTGCCGGTGCGCTACTCCAGCAGCGTCACGAGGTCGTTCACGTCGTCGACGACGGCGTCGGCCCCGTGCTCTGTGAACGCCCGCCGGCCGTCCTCGCCCGTCAGGCCGCCGGTGAGCGCGCCGATTCCGTAGTACACGCGGGTCTCGTCGGCGTCGTCGGCGTTCCGTGCGGTCGCCACGTCGTCGAGGGTGTCCCCGACGAACGCGACGCGCTCGGCCCCGAACCGCTCGGCGAGCGTCACGAGCGCCCGCGGGTGCGGCTTCCCCTCCTCCCAGTCGTCCATCGTGAAGCGGCGGTCGGAGGAGACGTCGAGTCCGACGCGCTCTAAGGCGATCGTCGCCTCCGCCGCCGGCCGGCCGGTCAACACCCCCACCTCGAACCGCGCGGTCAGGTCGGCTATCGTCTCGGGATCGACGAGGGTCGGCTCGTCGTGGATGTACCCAGGCGCCGACAGCGGCGGCTCGTCGCCCTCCAGCTCGCGGTACAGCTCCTCGCCGAGGTACAGCGCCTGGAACGTCGCCCGGAGCAGTTCGGGGTCCCACCGGTCGCGGACCGTCGTCGCCGACACCTCGGGGCGGTCGCGGAGGACCGCCTTCGCGCCGTCGAGGCCGCCGCCGGCGTCGCACACCCGGTCGGTGAACGCCTCGACGTCGAGTTCCAGCCCCTCCCGGCGGGCCAGCACGTACAGCGCCGCCGCGTCCGTGAGGTCCCAGTCGTTGTTGAACCCGCCGGCGTCCTTGAACGCCTGGACCGCGTCGTCGTCGATCGTCTCGCCGTAGACCCGGTCGACGGACTCGACGATCGCCCGTCGGTAGGAGTCCGACACGTCGACCAGCACCCCGTCGATGTCGAGCACGACTGCGTCGACCTGCATACGCCTACCGCCGACGGGGGCACGAAAGAACGTTCGGGTTCGGTCCGGCCCGGGTTGGTCAGCCGTGTCCGCCGTCGAACGCGGGGTCCCCGTCCTCGGGTCGCCGTCGAACTCGGTCTTCGTCGCCTCCGATCTCCCGCCGAACGCCTCACCGCGGGAGGTCGCCGGTCGACTCGCCGCGCGCGACGTACAGCGTCGTCCCCGGGAGCGACCGCCGCGTCACCGGGACGGTCGGCTCCTCGAACCCGAGCGTGGTGAAGAGGCAGGCGGCGCCGAGCCGCTCGGCGAGGGCGACGGTGGGACGCTGTAGCTCGCCGGGCAATCGAAGCGCGTACACGGCGTCGAATCCGGGCGTCGCTCCCGCGTCGGGAGCGGTCTCCTCCCGGAAGTCGCCGTCGCCGTCGACCCTGCGACCGTCGATCTCCGAGAGTCGCTCGCGGTCCCCGTCGTCCGCGGCGAGCGCGCGGACGTCGGCGCGGACCACGCGGAGCGACCCGCCGGCTCCGGTGTGGCGTCTCGATTCCGCCGCCCGCCGAGCCGCCGCCGAGACCGCCACGTCGATGCCCACGACCCGACGGCCGCGGTCGGCGAGCGCGCCGGCGACCGCCGGGCGACGACCGATGCCGACTTCGAGCAGCCGCTCGTGACGGGCGAGCGTCGAGACGAGCGCGGGACGGGACGACGACGTCACGGCGCGGGCTTTATGCCGGCGGGGGGCAAAAGCGATTCCATGCTCGTGGACATCGTCCCTGTCGGGGAGGTCCCTCCGCGCGTGAAGCGGGAGGCCTCCGGCGCGCTCCGATCGGTGTACGACTGCGACGTCACGGTCCACGACGACCAGCCGATCCCCGATACCGCTTACGACGCGGAACGCGACCAGTACCGCGCCGAGGACCTGATCGAGACGGTCGGCCGAGTCGGGGGCGGCGAGAAGAACATCGGGATCACCCCGCAGGACCTGTACTACCGCCGCCGGAACTACGTGTTCGGGCTCGCGTACCTCAACGGCAACGGGTCCGTCATCTCCACCCACCGGCTCCGGACCTCCTCGGACGGCGGCGTGTCCACGAAGCCCGCGGCCGACGTCTTCGGCGACCGCGTCCGCAAGGAGGTCGTCCACGAGATCGGTCACACGCTCGGGCTCGAACACTGCGACAACAGCAAGTGCGTCATGTCCTTCTCGCCGACCGTCCGCGAGGTCGACGTGAAAGAGGAGAACCTCTGTGGCTCCTGTTCCCGGCTCGTTCGCTGAGCGCCACGACCACCTCCCACCGGCGCCGTCCGTCGCTCTGTTCGCCGATCCTCCGAACGGCTCGTCCCGGTACCGACCGGAACCGCCGGTAGACGTAAACCCCGTCCGATCCAACGACGGGGTATGGCCGCGAAGTCGGAATTCCGCGACCGCCCCGACGTCGAGGTCGCGCTGCTCGACGCGCTCGTCGATCGGGGCGACGAGGGGATGACGGTGCTGGAACTCCGTGCGGCCGTCGACGCCGACATCGACGCCGTCGAGGAGGCGCTCTCGGCGCTGAAAGCCGACTCGCTCATCGTCGTCGAGAGCGAGGAGCGCGTCCGGGTCTACCCGCACGACCGCGTCGTTCCGGACCCCGAGACGGCGGCCGACGACCGGTCGGAGACCCTCGTCGGCGCGATCCGCGACCGGCTCGGGCTGTAGCGTCTCGGGACGGCGGCCTTTTGTCGCTCCCGCGCCTCGAAACGGGCATGAGTCTCGTCTCCGAGGGCCACGACGCCCACGGCGCGGTCTACCGCGACCGCGGCGGACGGCAGGTGGTCGACCACTACGGGAAGCCCGAGCGCGTCGGGAAGGCCGTCCGCAACGTCGTCGGCGCGATCGAGATGGGGTACGGCGTGCTCACCGTGACCGGCGACGACCGCGTCGCGTTCGTCGACAACGCGGTCTCGAACCGGGTCCCGACCGAGGACGGCCGCGGCGTCTACGCCCTCCTGCTCGACCCGCAGGGCGGGATCGAGACGGACATGTACGTGTACAACGCCGGCGAGCGCCTGCTCGTCTTCCTCCCGCCCGAGCGGACCGAGGCGGTCGTCGCGGACTGGGCCGAGAAGGTGTTCATCCAGGACGTCGAGATCGCCGACGCCTCCGAGGCGTTCGGCGTGTTCGGGGTCCACGGCCCCAAGTCGACCGAGAAGGTCGCCTCCGTGCTCGGCGGACCGGGCGCCCCGGAGGAGCCGCTCTCGTTCGTCCGCGGCTCGATGGTCGACGCCGGGGTCACCGTGATCGCCGCGGACGCCCCGCTCGGCGAGGAGGGGTACGAGATCGTCTGTGCCGCCGCGGACGCGCCCGACGTGTTCGACACGCTGATCAACCGCGGACTCAACGCGGCTCCGTTCGGGTACCGGACCTGGGACGCGCTCTCCGCCGAGGCCGGCACGCCGCTCTTCGAGTACGAACTCGACGGGACGGTGCCGAACGTCCTCGGGCTCCGCAACGCCCTCGACTTCGAGAAGGGGTGTTACGTCGGTCAGGAGGTCGTCTCCCGGGTCGAGAACCAGGGTCGGCCCAGCCGCCGGCTCGTCGGGCTCGCGCTCGACGGACTCGCCGACGCGATCGCGGCGATCGACGGCGACGCCGACCCCGCGGGATACGACGACGTCCTCTCGACCCCGGGCGCGGCCGTCTTCGCCGGCGACGAGGCGGTCGGCGCGGTGACCCGCGCCGCCGTCGGCCCCGCCGCCGGCGACCCGATCGCGCTCGCGCTCGTCGACTTCGACGCCGCCCTCGCCGACGTCTCGGTGCGCGTGGACGGCGACGAGGTCGCGGCGA
>NZ_WPCE01000022.1 GCF_009742825.1 Halorubrum sp. CBA1125 | reverse complement strand
CCCCAGCCTCGCGGCTCCCTCCGCTTCGCTTCAGTCGCCGCGTCCCTCGCGCTCGGATTCGCGCCCTCCGGGCGCTCACCGGCGCGCCGACCGCATCGGCGGATCGGTCGACCGCCGAACCCGTCCGTTGTCCGTCTCCGTCGCCTCGCTCCGACCATCCCGCTTAAGCGTCGCAGGGATCGATCCCCGCGCATGCCCACCGTCTGGCTCGTCGACCGGCAGTTCGACTCGAAGGGGCTCGTCAGACTCACCTACGCCACGGAGGACGGCGAGCGCGTCCACACCAAGGAACTCGCCGAGCAGCGCCTCGTCACCGGCGACGGGATCACGGCCGGCCGCGAGGTGGACGAGAGCGCTCTCGGCGAGGCGTCCGCCGACGAGGTCGACCGGTTCGCCGCGGAGGCCTCCCGGATGGCCGCCGAACACGACCCCGACGACGTGGTGTGAGCGGCTCGGAAGGCCCGGCGCCTCCGTCCAACCGAGGCCGTTAAGAGGGAACCGCCGGAACGTGCGCGTGAAATGCCCAGTGGTGAGTACGACCCCGAGACCGCCGAGCCGCGCTGGCAGCGGCGATGGGTCGACGAGGAGACGTTCGCGTACCCCGACGACCCGGTCGATCCGAACACCGCGTTCGCCATCGACACGCCGCCGCCGACCGTATCCGGGAGCCTCCACTGGGGCCACGTATACGGCTCGATCCTCCAGGACATCGTCGCGCGGTTCCACCGCATGCACGACAGCGAGGTGTTCTACCCGTTCGGCTACGACGACAACGGGATCGCCTCCGAGCGGCTCGCCGAGCGCGAGCTCGACATCCGCCACCAGGACTTCGAGCGCCGCGAGTTCCAGCAGAAGACCCGCGAGGTGTGCCGGCAGTACGAAGACGAGTTCACCGAGAAGATGCAGTCGGTGGGGCTGTCGATCGACTGGACGAACACCTACCGCACCATCTCCCCGCAGGTCCAGCGGGTCTCGCAGCTCTCCTTCATCGACCTGTACGAGCAGGGCCGCGAGTACCGTCAGGAGGCGCCCGCCATCTGGTGTCCGGACTGCGAGACCGCAATCTCGCAGGTCGAGACCGAAGACGACGAGCGCGACTCGCACTTCCACGACATCGAGTTCGGCGTCGCGACCGCCGGCGAGGGCGACGGCGATACCGCCGTCGTCCCCGACGCCTTCACGATCTCGACGACCCGCCCCGAACTCCTGCCGGCCTGCGTCGCCGTGTTCGTCCACCCCGACGACGACGAGAACCAGGCCCTGGTCGGCGAGCGCGCCGCGATCCCGCTTTTCGGCCACGAGGTGCCGATCATCGCCGACGACCGCGTCGACATGGAGACCGGCTCCGGGATCGTGATGTGTTGTACCTTCGGCGACCAGACCGACATCGAGTGGTACCAGGCGCACGACCTGGACCTCCGGGTCGCCATCGACGAGTCCGGCCACATGACCGACCTCGCCGGCGAGTACGAGGGAATGTACGCCTCCTCGGAGGCCCGCGAGGTCATCGTCGACGACCTCGACGACGCCGGCGCGCTGCTCGACCGGTGGGCGATCACCCACACCGTCAACGTCCACGAGCGCTGCGGTGCCGGCGTGGAGTTCCTCGTCACCGAACAGTGGTACGTCGAGGTGCTCGACAAACGCGAGGAGTACCTCGCGGCCGGCCGCGAGATGGAGTGGTTCCCCGAGAAGATGTTCACGCGGTACGAACACTGGGTCGAGGGGCTCCAGTGGGACTGGTGTATCTCCCGCCAGCGCTCTTCCGGCATCCCGTTCCCGGTGTGGTACTGCGCCGACTGCGACCACGAGGTCGTCGCCGAGAAGGCGGACCTGCCGGTCGATCCGCTCTCCGACGCCCCGCCGGTCGACGCCTGTCCGGCGTGCGGGGGCGACGAGTTCGTCCCGGAAGACGACGTCTTCGACACCTGGGCCACCTCGTCGCTCACCCCCCTGATCAACGCGGGCTGGGACTGGGACGAGGCGGCCGAGGAGTTCACGATGGAGCGGCCGGAGATCTACCCGATGGACGTCCGGCCGCAGGGCCACGACATCATCTCCTTCTGGCTGTTCCACACCGTGATCAAGTGTTACGAGCACACCGGCGAGGTGCCGTTCGAGTCGACGATGATCAACGGGATGGTGCTCGACGAGAACCGCGAGAAGATGTCCAAATCGAAGGGGAACGTCGTCACGCCGGACGAAGTCCTGGCGGAGTACCCGGTCGACGCCGCCCGCTTCTGGGCCGCCGGCTCGGCGATCGGCGACGACCTCCCGTACCAGGAGAAGGGATTGCGCGCGGGCGAGAAGCTGATCCGGAAGCTGTGGAACGCCTCGAAGCTCGTCGAGTCGCTGGCGCCGGACCCGTATCCCGACGCGCCCGCCGACGCGGACCTCCGGGCGCTCGACCGGTGGCTGCTGGCCGAACTCGACGACCAGATCGAGCGGCTCACCGACCTGCTGGCGAACCGGGAGTTCTCGAAGGCTCGCGACGGGCTCCGGAGCTTCTTCTGGAACACGTTCTGTGACGACTACCTCGAGATCGCGAAACAGCGCGAGGACGACGCCGCGGCGTACACGCTCCGCACCGCGCACCGTCGGTTCCTCAAGCTGTTCGCGCCGCTGCTCGCGCACGTCACGGAGGAGCTGTGGCACGACATGTACGCCGACGCGGCGAGCGACTCCGACGCGGTCGACGCCGCGGTCGCGGACGGCGCCCGCGAGTCGGTCCACCTCGCCGACTGGCCGGAACCGCTCGGGCTCGACGCGGACCACGACGCGGGCGCCGCCGCCACGGCCGTCGTCGGCGCGCTCCGGAAGTACAAAAGCGAGAACCAGCTCCCGCTGAACGCCGAGCTCGACGCGGTCGAGGTGTACGCCGACGTCCGCGGGTTCGAAGACGACATCACGGGCGTGATGCACGTCGCCGACCTCACGATTCACCCCGACGGCGACGCCCCGGTCGAGACGGTCGTCACCGGGATCGACCTCGACTACGCCACGGTCGGCCCGAAGTACGGGGACCGGGTCGGCGACATCGAGGGGGCGCTCGCGCGCGGCGCCTACGAGATCGACGGCGACGAGCTCCACGTCGCGGACGTCACGCTCACCGGCGACGAGTTCTCGATCGAAGAGGAGCGGCAGTACCGGGGCGACGGCGAGCTGCTGGACGCCGACGGCGTCCCCGTCATCGTCCGGAACGACGCGTAGGGGCTACCGACCGTCCGTCGCTCTCGGCTTTGGGCTTTCGACCCGTCTGATCCCCGTTCCTCACGCGATCGCCGGTCCTCACAGGTCGACGCCGACCGCGTCGTCGACGCTTTCGAACCCGTCTCTGTCGAGCAGCTCCACGAGCCCGCGGTTGATATCTCTCGCGAGGCCCGGTCCCTCGTACACGAGGCCGGTGTACAGCTGGACGAGCGACGCGCCCGCGCGTATCTTCTCGTAGGCTCCCGCCGCGTCCGAAACCCCTCCGACGCCGATCACCGGAACGTCGGTGCGCTCGGCGACGAACCGGATCCGCTCCGTGGCGATCGCCTCGATCGGCTTCCCGGAGAGCCCGCCGCGCTCGGCTCGCTGCGGACTCCTCAGCGAGTCCGGCCGCGAGGTCGTGGTGTTGGTGGCGATGACCCCGTCGAGGCCGAGGGCGCCGACGACGTCGAGCGCGTCCTCGACGGCCGGGTCGGGCAGGTCCGGCGAGAGCTTCACTAAGAGCGGGTCGGCGCCGGCGTCCGCGAGCGCGCCGAGTATCGACTCGAGGGCCTCGCGGTTCTGGAGCTCTCGGAGCCCCGGCGTGTTCGGACTGGAGACGTTGACGACGAAGTAGTCGCCCGCCTCGGCGACGCGCTCGTACGTGTACCGGTAGTCGTCGGGCGCCTCCGCGAGCGGCGTCGACTTCGATTTCCCGATGTTGACGCCGACCGGCACGTCCGGCAGCGGCTTCCGGTCGAGGCGGTCGCCCACGCGGTCGGCGCCCTCGTTGTTGAAGCCCATTCGGTTTATGAGCGCTCGGTCCTCCCGGAGCCTGAACAACCGGGGCCGCGGGTTTCCGGGCTGGCGTTCCGCGGTCACGCCGCCGACTTCGACGTGGCCGAACCCGAGCGCGGCGAGCGCACGGGGAATCTCCGCGTTCTTGTCGAAGCCGGCCGCGACGCCGACCGGGTTCGGGAACGCGTTCCCGAACGCGTCGACGGTCAGGCGGGGATCGTCGACGGCGTACCGGTCTCGGAGCGCCCGCGCCACGGGCGTCTCCTGCGTGGCCTCCAGCAGTCGATGTGTCAGCCGGTGTGCGGTCTCCGGGGGGAGCCGAAACAACGCCGGCTTCAGCAGGTCGTACGCGCCCATCGTCTTCGTCTCGTCACGGACGGACATCAATCCGCTGACTGTCCTGTATCGCCGCGACCCTCACGAACCGGGGGATCGTCCCCCGCGTCGGCCGTCGCTCACGGATCGACGGCGTGCTGGCACCCGCTCAAAAGTCGTGTTCGATGTCCTCTGGGTCGGCGTCGGCCTTCTGAATGATTATCTTCCCGTCTCGGACCCGAACGAAAACCTCGTCACCGATCTCCATGCCAGCGACGGCAAGTTCGTCCTCGTGGAGGTTCACGTGGACGTTGTGGTACTCCCCATCATCGTCTTTGGCGCCACTGGGGCTGAGCTTCTTTTTGCGGACCATCGCGGGTGTACTGGTCGCACTTCGCCATACCAGGCATATAAGTGTTGTTTACTCTCAAAACGGTCGTTCCCTCGACCGAGGGGCCGCCCGTCGGGACGAGACTCGTTGCTCTCGCCGTCGCGCGCGTCACGGGGTTCACATCGGGTCGAACTGCCTGTCGCGCTCGTCGATGCGACGGTGGGATCGCCGGGCGGTAGCGGGTAGTATATAAATCTTGTCCCGGTTCTGTTTTCATTTCCCCGATATATTTATTACAGACTGTGTGCTGAATTCGCATGGAGGTAAAACCATGGTACGTGAAGATGGTAAGCGGAATTTCGCCCTTCGTGAGGCAGACGGATCGGAACCGAGCGAGTTCTCCGGCAACATGCCCCGGCAGGCCGCCCTCAAGGCGGCCCGCACGCTCGATCCCGCCCCCTCCGAGGAGGAGGCGGATCCGACGACGATCCGGCTTCGCGAAAAGGGGACCCAGAAGGTCCACGAGTACGAGGGCTGGGCGTGGAAAGACAGTGCGCCGGAGGTCGACGACGCCGACGACGACTTCTGGTTGAACGATCTCGACGACATCACGAAGGCGAACGTCTCGAAGCAGGGTATCGAGTACATCGACGAGGAGTGACCCGAGCGGAGCCGCGCTTTTTTGACCCGTCTCGCCGACCGCTACCGTCCGCGCCACCGGCATGAAACCGCATGACGTGGCGTCGGTAGTTCGACGGGGTTAAATACAACCCGGGCATCGTGACGAATGCGAAGAACGCACCGCGAACCCGGGCCGTTCAACTCGGTCCGGAGTCGCTTGGCCTGACCCGCTTCGATGGGTTTATGACCCGTCGGGGAATACGTTCAGGTCCGCGAGAGATGAGGATCACGCCCCCTGCGCTCCGGCGTAAGCGGTGATCTGATGTGAGCCGTGGTCGTTCGGTGTCATCCAGGCTGCTGGGTGGCTCGGACACCACATCGGACCATGCAATCAATGCAACGAGTGTGCGTGACCGCTCTGGTCGCGCACGCCCGCCAAACCCCCTCGTGCTGGGAATCAAGCGCGAGGACACCATTCCGGTTGATCCTGCCGGAGGCCATTGCTATTGGGATCCGATTTAGCCATGCTAGTCGCACGAGCTCAGACTCGTGGCGAATAGCTCAGTAACACGTGGCCAAACTACCCTTCGGAGCGGGACACCCTCGGGAAACTGAGGCTAATCCCGCATCCCACAGTCCACCTGGAATGGGGACTGTGTCAAACGCTCCGGCGCCGAAGGATGTGGCTGCGGCCGATTAGGTAGACGGTGGGGTAACGGCCCACCGTGCCAATAATCGGTACGGGTCATGAGAGTGAGAACCCGGAGACGGAATCTGAGACAAGATTCCGGGCCCTACGGGGCGCAGCAGGCGCGAAACCTTTACACTGCACGACAGTGCGATAAGGGGATCCCAAGTGCACAGGCATAGCGCCTGTGCTTTTGTACACCGTAGGGAGGTGTACGAATAAGGGCTGGGCAAGACCGGTGCCAGCCGCCGCGGTAATACCGGCAGCCCGAGTGATGGCCGATCTTATTGGGCCTAAAGCGTCCGTAGCTGGCCACGCAAGTCCATCGGGAAATCCACCCGCTCAACGGGTGGGCGACCGGTGGAAACTGCGCGGCTTGGGACCGGAAGGCGCGACGGGTACGTCCGGGGTAGGAGTGAAATCCCGTAATCCTGGACGGACCGCCGATGGCGAAAGCACGTCGCGAGAACGGATCCGACAGTGAGGGACGAAAGCCAGGGTCTCGAACCGGATTAGATACCCGGGTAGTCCTGGCCGTAAACAATGTCTGTTAGGTGTGGCTCCCACTACGAGTGGGTGCTGTGCCGTAGGGAAGCCGCTAAACAGACCGCCTGGGAAGTACGTCCGCAAGGATGAAACTTAAAGGAATTGGCGGGGGAGCACTACAACCGGAGGAGCCTGCGGTTTAATTGGACTCAACGCCGGACATCTCACCAGCATCGACTGTAGTAATGACGACCAGGTTGATGACCTTGCCCGAGCTACAGAGAGGAGGTGCATGGCCGCCGTCAGCTCGTACCGTGAGGCGTCCTGTTAAGTCAGGCAACGAGCGAGACCCGCATCCTTACTTGCCAGCAGTACTGCGAAGTAGCTGGGGACAGTAGGGAGACCGCCGTGGCCAACACGGAGGAAGGAACGGGCAACGGTAGGTCAGTATGCCCCGAATGTGCTGGGCAACACGCGGGCTACAATGGTCAGGACAAAGGGTTCCAACTCTGAAAAGAGACGGTAATCTCAGAAACCTGATCGTAGTTCGGATTGTGGGCTGCAACTCGCCCACATGAAGCTGGATTCGGTAGTAATCGCGTGTCACAAGCGCGCGGTGAATACGTCCCTGCTCCTTGCACACACCGCCCGTCAAAGCACCCGAGTGAGGTCCGGATGAGGCGTGCCACGCACGTCAAATCTGGGCTTCGCAAGGGGGCTTAAGTCGTAACAAGGTAGCCGTAGGGGAATCTGCGGCTGGATCACCTCCACCGACCCGAGACCTCCCATCCGGGAGGCTCACCTTCAGACCGTCACCACGACGGTCACCACTCATCCATCGCATGGCCCAGTGTCCGCCCACCCACCAGTCTGGACACCTACGAACGACCACGGCTCACACCCACACACACACACGCCCGCTGGCACCACCACCGCCAGCACTCCCTTCCCTCGAACCGAGGCCCTACGGGACCAAGTCACGAGGGAAGGTGGGCTCATAGCTCAGCGGTAGAGTGCCTCCCTTGCAAGGAGGATGCCCTGGGTTCGAATCCCAGTGAGTCCATGTCAGTCCGGCGCGAATCCGTCCCCTTAAGTGGGTGACGGGGCTCGCTTTGGACACGACGACCGATGCACCACCCCGGGAAACCGCGGATGGGAAGGGTTCGACGAACACGCTGTCCACACCCAGCGTGATTCGATGACAACCGTGTATACGTGCGATCCAGACGCCCACTGAACTCATCCGAGTTCCGTGGAACGTCAGCAACCAATCGTGATACAACCGTATCACACTCGTGATACAACCGTATCACACACACAACTGGCTACTGTGCCAGCTGGTGAATGGCTCGGCTCGAGAGCCGACGACGGACGTGCCAAGCTGCGAAAAGCCCGTGGGACCCGCATGGAGGGAAAGAACACGGGATCTCCCAATCGGAATCCGTATAACAATTGCCACGCGCAATAGGGAACCCCCCGAATTGAAACATCTCAGTAGGGGGAGGAACAGAACGCAACCGCGATGTCGTTAGTAACCGCGAGTAAACACGACACAGCCCAAACCGAAGGTCTTCGGACCAATGTGGTGTTCGGGTTGACAACCAAGACGCGACCCTCTCTCAGAAGTCTCCTGGAACGGAGCGTGAAACAGGGTGACAACCCCGTATGAAAGAGCAGTACCGTCGGCGTCAATACCAGAGTAGCAGGGGTCGGATATCCTCTGTGAACACCTCAGGCATCCCCTGAGAAGGCTAAACACTCCTCGAGACCGATAGCGAACAAGTAGCGTGAGCGAACGCTGAAAAGCACCCCGAGAAGGGCGGTGCAATAGGGCCTGAAATCAGCTGGCGATAGAACGACGGGGCATACAAGGCGTCTCTCAAAACGACCGAGAAGCGATTCTCCAGTAGGAACAGAGACGAGCCGATGTCGCGTCGTGCGTTTTGAAAAACGACCCAGGGAGTGTACCCACATGGCGAGTCTAACCCGTGAACCGGGGAAGGCACAGGGAAACCGATATGGCCGCAGCACTTCGGTGCGAGGGCCACCGTGTTCAAGCGCGGGGAGCCACGTGGGTACGACCCGAAACCAGGCGATCTATACGCAGGCAGGGTGAAGCGTGGCGAAAGCCACGTGGAGGCCCGTTAGAGGTGGTATTCTACAATATCCTCTCGTGATCTGCGCATAGGGGTGAAAGGCCCATCGAGCCTGGCAACAGCTGGTTCCAACCGAAACATGTCGAAGCATGACCTCACCCGAGGTAGCCCGCGGGGTAGAGCTACCGATTGGATGACCCGCCGCCGAGAGGCGTCGGCCATCCTGTCGAACTCCGAACCCGCAGGCGCCGCAGACGGTGGGAGTCCGGTGCGCGGGGTAAGCCTGTGTACCGTGAGGGGAACAACCCAGAGCCGGGTTAAGGTCCCAAAGTGTAGATTAAGTGCGATTCGAAGGTGGTCTCAAGCCCTAAACAGCCGGGAGGTGAGCTTAGAAGCAGCTACCCTCTAAGAAAAGCGTAACAGCTTACCGGCCGAGGTTTGAGGCGCCCAAAATGATCGGGGCTCAAATCTACCACCGAGACCTGGCCGCGCCCGTCACAGGGCGACCGTGTAGGTTGGCGTACTGTTCGGACGGAAGCACGGGCGAGAGCTCGCGTGGACCGTGCAGTAACGACAATCCTGGTCACAGTAGCAGCGATAGTCGGGTGAGAACCTCGACGGCCTGATGAGCAAGGGTTCCTCGGCACTGCCGTTCAGCCGAGGGTTAGCCGGTCCTAAGACGTACCGCAACTCGCCTACGTCAACGGGAAACTGGTTAATATTCCAGTGCCATCGTGCAGCAAACGCCGACGCCGTGTGGAACGTTGAGCCGGGCTTTCGCCCGGTCGAATCGTGGAAGCTCGTGGACGCCGTCACGGCACGAAGCGAGCGAAACGCGAAATAGGGAAACTCAGCCGTACACAGGGCCCGTGAAAAGGCAAGCACGATGTCCGTACCGAGATCCGACACAGGTGCTCTGGCAGCGAAAGCCACGGCCTGTCGGGAGAACCGACGTTAGGGAATTCGGCAAGTTAGTCCCGTACCTTCGGAAGAAGGGATGCCTGCTCTCTACAGAGCAGGTCGCAGTGACTCGGGCGCTCCGACTGTCTAATAACAACACAGGTGACCGCAAATCCGCAAGGACTCGTACGGTCACTGAATCCTGCCCAGTGCGGGTATCTGAACACCTCGTACAAGAGGACGAAGGACCCGTCAACGGCGGGGGTAACTATGACCCTCTTAAGGTAGCGTAGTACCTTGCCGCTTCAGTAGCGGCTTGCATGAATGGATAAACGAGAGCGCCACTGTCCCAACGTTGGACCCGGTGAACTGTACGTTCCAGTGCGGAGTCTGGAGACCCCCAAGGGGAAGCGAAGACCCTATAGAGCTTTACTGCAGGCTGTCGCTGAGACGTGGTCGCCGATGTGCAGCATAGGTAGGAGTCATTACACAGGTACCCGCGCCAGCGGGCCACCGAGACAGCATTGAAATACTACCCGTCGGTGACTGCGACTCTCACTCCGGGAGGAGTACACCGGTAGCCGGGCAGTTTGACTGGGGCGGTACGCGCTCGAAAAGATATCGAGCGCGCCCGAAGATCATCTCAGCCGGGTCGGGAATCCGGCGAAGAGCGCAAGAGCACAAGATGGTCTGACAGTGTCATTCCCAACGAGTGACGCTGACGCGAAAGCGTGGTCTAGCGAACCTACGAGGCTCCGGAATGGGGCCCGTAGATGACAGAAAAGCTACCTTAGGGATAACAGAGTCGTCACCCGCAAGAGCACATATCGACCGGGTGGCTTGCTACCTCGATGTCGGTTCCCTCCATCCTGCCCGTGCAGACGCGGGCAAGGGTGAGGTTGTTCGCCTATTAAAGGAGGTCGTGAGCTGGGTTTAGACCGTCGTGAGACAGGTCGGCTGCTATCTATTGGGGGTGTGAAGGTACCTGACGTGAACGCTCGTATAGTACGAGAGGAACTACGAGTGGTCGCCACTGGTGTATCGGTTGTCCGGAAGGGCAGATGCCGAGTAGCCACGCGACACGGGGTAAGAGCTGAACGCATCTAAGCTCGAAACCCACATGGAAAAGAGGTACCATTACGGTCACTCGTAGAAGACGAGATCGATAGACTCGGGGTGTCCGCGCCGAGGCAACGAGGCGTTAAGCCCACGAGCACTAACAGACCACGCCACAGTCATACGGTTGACTGACCATCCACACTCGGATGAGTTCAGGCGGAACCTGGATCGCACGCATACACGGTTGTAGAAATCATACGAACCACCGACACAGGTGTCGAGTCACCCATCCACACAGCAGAGACGTGGAAAGGAGACTCGTTTCGGTTCGAATCCGAGAGTCGGCATAAAGGCGGCCAGAGCGGCGGGGGAACACCCGTACCCATTCCGAACACGGAAGTTAAGCCCGTCAGCGTGCCGGGAAGTACTGGAGTGAGCGATCCTCTGGGAACCGCGGTTCGCCGCCTGCCCACTCATACTCACACGCATCACAGAGCCCAGAGACATCGCGTCTCCGGGCTCTCTTCATTTCTGACGCCGCGGAGCCGATGCTCCGCGTGTCCGCTCCGCGGACCAGTGCCCACAGCGTCTGCTGGCCGTCGTCGGCCGACGGCTCAGTTCGCCGGCGAATCCGGCGGGTCCAGGTCACATTCGGTGACGGATCCGTCGGGGTCGAGCGTCACGGTGCCGAGCGAGACGGTGTCGCCGGTCTCGAACTCGTTCGCGAGCGTCTCGAGGACGCGCTGCTGGTCCAGTCGGTCCCAGACGACGTCCGCCACGAGCGACTGGAACGCCTCGGGATCGGTCCAACCGGAGTCGATGTCCGAGGGAACGTGGACGACGAACTGGAGTTCCTTGTCGGTGACGCGGATCCCGACGCCGAAGGTGTCGGCACACATACCGGGGATTCGGTCCGGCGCGCTCAAAGGTGCACCGGGAGGGCGTCGGACCGGCCGGTCGCGAAACCGGTAAGCGTCGCCGAACGGAATCGGCGACCGGATGAGAGACGACCCGCGCGTGCCGCCGGCCGCGGGACTCGCGACGGCGGTGGTCGCCGTGAGCGCCGGCGCGATCCTCGTTCGGCTGAGCCACGCGCCGAGCACGGTCGCCGCGTTCTACCGGGTCCTGTTCACGACGGTCCCGCTGTTTCCCGTTGCAGTCTGGCGATACCGCGATCAGTTCGCCCGGATTACCCGGCGCGATCTCGCGATGGCAGCGCTCGCGGGAGTGGCGTTGGCGGTGCACTTCGCGGCGTGGTTCGAGAGCCTGGCGTGGACGAGCGTCGCCGCGAGCGTGACGCTCGTGCAGGCACAGCCCGTCTTCGTCGCGGCCGGCGCGTGGCTGGTGCTTCGCGAGCGGATCACGCGCCGAACGGTCGGGGGGATCGCGGTCGCCGTCGGAGGGATGGCGGTGATGTCGATCGGGGACCTCGTGGGGGGAGTCCTCGTCGGCCCGCGGCCGCTGTACGGCAACGCGCTGGCGCTTCTCGGCGCCGTGATGGCCGCGGGATACGTGCTCGCCGGGCGGTCGCTCCGACAGCGGGTGGCGCTCGTCCCGTACGTCGTGGTCGTGTACGGCGTGTGTACGGTGGTGCTTCTCGGGATCGTCCTCGCCGAGGGACACGCGCTGGGTGGCTACCCGCCCCGGGAGTGGCTGCTCTTCGTCGGCCTCGCTATCGGTCCGGGGTTGTTCGGGCACACGGTGATGAACTGGACGCTCGCGCACCTCCGGTCGAGTCTGGTGTCGGTGTCGCTGCTCGGCGAGCCGGTCGGCGCGACGGTGCTCGCGCTCGTCTTCCTCTCCGAGGTGCCGACGGCGGCGACGGTCGCCGGGGGCGTCCTCGTCCTCGCCGGGATCGGCGTGACGGCGGTGTCGAACGCTTCCTGAGGTGTGCAGCACCGAATCAACGGTGAAATAACGCGAACACGTCGACCGCGTGTGTGATCCGTCGTTCGGACGTCGACGACGTGTCGTTCGGTCGTCACCGCCGTCGGCGACTCAGTCCTCGAAGGCGGCGACGGTTCGTCGGTGACGGTCGCGGAACATCCCCTCGAATCCGACCTTCGCGACCGGTCCGGCGGCGTCGCCGATCCGCCCGAACGGGAGCCGGTACGTGACGGTGTCGACGAGCAGTGTCTCGTCGCCGTCGGCGTAGAACGCGTGCGTGTGCTCCCAGCGACGGAACGGGCCGTCGACCATCTCGTCGACGAACCGCGCGCGGTCTCCGACTTCGTACGTTCCGTCGGGGTCGCGTTCGGTGATGTGTGAGGTCCACCGCTGTCGCGTCCCGACGCCGAAGGGACGGACGGACATTCGTATTCGCGATCCAGCGGTGAGCACGTCCCGGTCCGGTTCGCCGTCCGGCCCGACGATATCGTGGATCCGGAGGCGCATCCAGTCGGGCGTGAGCGCGCGGAGGCCGTCCACGGTGGAGTGGAACGTCCACACGTCGCCGATCGGTGCCGGGACGCGGGTCGTCCGCCGATACGTGGGCATACGATCGGTACGCGCCGCGCGGCCAAAATCCCTCTGTGTCCTGCCCGGCCGGACTATGCAGGCCGTGCGGGTCGCCGTCGCGGTTCGGCTCTCCGGTCCGGCGCATCGAAACCCGCATAGGGTTCGCCGTCCACCGATCGTGTATGGAACGCGGGGCCATCGACGTGCGCGCGCTGGACGGGCCGTTCGACCTCCAGGCGACCGTCGAGAGCGGACAGAGCTACCTCTGGAACCGCGCCGACGGCGGCACCTACGAGACGCTCCACGCCCACGGCGGTGACGAGTGGTACGAGACCGTCGTCGACCCGATTCCGGGGCTCACGACCGAACGCGTTCCGATACGGGTCCGACAGGAGGGCGGCGTCGACGACGGCACGCTCCAGTGGGAGTCGTCGACCGACGCCGTCCCGCTGCTCGAACACCTGCTCCGGCTCGACGACGACCTCGACGCGATCCTCGACGCGACGCCGGACCTGCCGCTGCTCGAGCGCGCCTACGACGCCTACGAGGGGATGCGGCTCACCCGCGATCCGGTGTTCCCGTGTCTGATCTCGTTCATCTGCTCCGCGCAGATGCGCGTCGCCCGGATCCACGGGATGCAGCGGCGGCTTCGCGAGACGTACGGCGACGTCGTCGAACTCGACGGAGCGCAGTACCACGCGTTCCCGACCCCGGATCAGCTCGCCGAGCGGACGGAGTCGGAGCTGCGCGAACTCTCGTTGGGGTACCGTGCGCCGTACGTCCAGCGGACCGCGGAGATGATCGCCTCCAGAGAGGCCCATCCCGCGGAAGCTGCCGACCTCCCGTACGAGGAGGCCCGGGAGTCACTGACGCGGTTCGTCGGCGTCGGCGACAAGGTCGCCGACTGCGTGCTCCTGTTCTCGTTGGGATTCTTGGAGGCGGTTCCGCTCGACACCTGGATCCGGACGACGATAGAGGAGTACTACCCCGACTGCGATCGGGGATCGTACGCGGCGACGTCGCGGGCGATCCGCGACCGTCTCGGCGGCGAGTACGCGGGGTACGCACAGACGTACGTCTTCTACTACCTTCGCGCCGGCGGCGAGTGATCCGCCCCACGGCGGGTCGCCGTCTCGCCGACGGGCATCCCCCGAGACCGCGCGATGCCGGCCGCCGACCGAACTTTCATACCGGATCGTGTGGTACCGTCCACCGTGATGGACTGTCGAGTCGTCGTCGAGGCCGCCGTTCCGGTATACGACGTGGACAGTGCCGAGGAGGCGGTGCGGATCGCCGTCTCGAAGACCGGAGAGATGCTGAATCCCGACCTGAACTACGTCGAGATCGAGGCGGGCACCCGCCGTACGCCGGGCGGCGAAGAACTCCCACCGGCGTTCGTCGCGGCCGACGAAGCGCTGGTCGCTCTCGAGTTGCAGATGGACGTGTTCAACGTCGACCGCCCCGAGCACGCCAACCGGGTCGCACGTAAGGAGATCGGTCAGCGTCTCCGCAACATCCCGCTGAAGGTGATCGCCACGACGGTGATCGACGAGACGGATTCCACCGGGAACGGCACCGCCGAGGACGGATCTGGCGGGGACGGGACCTCCGACGGCGAGACGACCGGAGACGACGCCGAGTCGGACGGCGACGAATTCGATTCACCGTCCGGCGTCGACCGCTGATCGGCGGGAAGACCCGACGCTCGGCGGTATGCGTCGGCTTTGGGGTATGCGTCGGCTGCGAGGTGTCTCCCCGAGGTAGCGGCTCGTCGTGTTCGCGGGTCGTCACGACGGTCCGTCCGGCACGAGACCGGCGTCGTCACTCGGAACGAGACGACACAGTCGAGGACGAGCGAATGCGTTCAGTCCGCGGTCGGGGCCACCGGCTCCGATTCGGACTCTTCCATCGGTTCGGTGATACCCTCGGTCAGTTTGAAAACGGCTGCTTTGTGGTCGGTCTTCGACTTGTGAATCGATGTCGGTTTGACGCCGAGTTCCTCGTAGGCGTCGAGGTCGATGTCTTCGTTCCAGAATTCACACTGCTTTCGTACTTCCGCGAGGAGCCCGTGAAGGTGGATGAGCTCTTGCTTCTTCATGAGTACCAATCCTTTGCTACCGGAGGTTTATATTATTATCTTGAGCCACGTTACCATACAGACTCTCCGGATTCGCTGTCGACGCGGGCCAGCGCGGACGTTCGGCTCACGGCACGCCGAAAGCTCGCGACGTGACAGTCAGACGAGACCAACGCGTGGCGGCCGCTCCGACGGCTTCGATACCGGGACGTGTGGTTCGTCGCGGTCACTGCTCGGAACGATCGGCGGCACTCTCGCCGGGACGTTACCGGTGGTCTCGCGTCACCTGCTCACCTCGTCTCGTAGCTGCTCACCGCAGTTCGTGGTCGATGGCCGAGACCGGTGCCGATCGACGCTACTGAAACTGCTCGACTGCCTCGAGGTCGCGTTCGGTCCGCATGAATTCCGTGAGCCGTCTGGTCGCGTGACAGGAGGGACAGCTGAAGTTCGAACGGAGATCCTGCAGTTTCGCGGGATTGTCCTGCCACTCTTTGTTGCACTCCGGACAGACGAGCCTCACGAATGCGTCCACCATGGTCGCCCGTAGACGCCACCGCGTTAAAAACGTGGGTGGCGGTGAAATTACACGTACGCTAACACGATCGGATCGCGTGTGTCACTACATCGCGAGCTGTTCGCTCGCTTCGAGCAGCTCCTTGTAGCGGTTGCGGATGGTGACCTCCGAGATGTCCGCGACCTCGCCGACCTGGCTCTGGGTCACCTTCTCGTTCGAGAGTAACGCCGCGGCGTACACCGCCGACGCCGCGAGCCCGACGGGCGACTTCCCGCTCGTGATCCCCGTCTCCTTCGCGGTGTCGAGGAGGTCGCGGGCCAGTCGCTCCGTCTCGTCGGAGAGGTCGAGCCGGGAGACGAACCGGGGCACGTAGCTCTCGGGGTCCGCAGGCTTCACCTCCAGTTTGAGTTCGCGGATGACGTACCGGTACGTGCGCGTGAGCTCCATCTTGTCCACGCGCGAGACGGCGGCGATCTCGTCGAGGCTGCGGGGGGTGCCGGCCTGGCGGGCGGCGGCGTACAGCGAGGCGGTGGAGACGCCCTCGATCGAGCGGCCGGGCAGTAAGTCCTCGTCGAGCGCGCGCCGGTAGATCACCGAGGCGGTCTCGCGGACGTTCTCGGGGAGCCCGAGCGCGCTGGCCATGCGGTCGATCTCGCCGAGCGCCTGCTTGAGGTTGCGCTCTTTCGAGTCACGCGTGCGGAACCGCTCGTTCCACGTGCGAAGCCGCTGCATCTTCTCGCGCTGCCGGCTCGACAACGACTTCCCGTACGCGTCCTTGTCCTGCCACCCGATGTTCGTCGACAACCCCTTGTCGTGCATCATCGTCGTCGTCGGCGCGCCAACCCGCGACTTGTTGTCCCGCTCGGCGGAGTCGAACGCGCGCCACTCGGGACCGCGGTCGATCTCGTCTTCGTCGACGACCAGCCCGCAGTCCGTACACACGGTCTCGCCGTGCTCCGTGTCCGTCGCGAGCCGGCCGCCACACTCCGGACAGGTGGTGACTCTCGTCTCCTCGCTCGTGGATGTCGTCTCGTCGGTCGATTCTACCGTCTGTCCGGTCGATTTCTCCGTCTCTCGTTGCGTCGTCTCTCCGTCGTAGCCGTGAACTTGTGTCTCTGTCATAGGGTTCTCTCCGATCGAACTCCCGACGGAAATACTGGAGCCGGGCTCGCCGATTCGTTAACTGATAGTAATTCTTCCAAGTATATAAACGTTTCTATTATTTTGGTTCGAACGTTCCAGATCTAAAATGCTCCGAAACGCGTTCGAGAAGGTCGACACGACCGTTTTGTCGATATATACCACGATCGTTCCCACACGGGAGTTCGAAGAGATATGCGGTCGGCACCCGTTCGATACGTAATAAACCCTCGGGAGCGAGTCTCACGGATCCGGGTGAGGCGGAACAGTGACGCACGAGGACACTCGCGGGACGCCGTCGACACACGGCAGACTCGACGGCAGAGCCGCTGTCAACACCTATACGACCGATTCGCCACCGGAAACGACGTTCGACGCCCGAGACGGTACCGTACCGGAGGACCGGATAGATACCGCACCGGAGGACCGTCGGCGACGTATGCGGGGACGCACGCACGAGTCGCCGTTCGCGTTCGATGACCGCCCGACCGATCCCGACGGGCGATCGCGGTAACGGATCGGTTGCGAGTGAGATTTCGACCCCCTCGTCGTGTGGTTCGAGGTACCACGACTCACGCCAAGATCCCTCTCCAATCACTTATACCGGCGAGCGCACTAAGGGTGGTATGAGCGAAGAATCTGGGCGCCGGAACCTCCGAATGCCCTCCGACGACGAAGTGTTCGCCGTGGTGACGGAACACCTCGGCGGGAATCACGTCCGACTGCGCTGTGCCGACGGCGAGACGCGTCTCGGCCGGATCCCCGGCCGGATGAAGTACCGGACGTGGATAAGCGAGGGCGACGTGGTGCTCGCGGAGCCGTGGGACTGGCAGGACGAGAAGGCCAACGTCGAGTGGCGATACACCGACGAGGACGCCGACCAGCTCCGTCGGGAAGGCCACATCCAGTAAACCACATCCAGTAGCTTCTCCCGCCCGCGACGCACGCTGACGTTCGTCGCGCCGTCCGGATCCGCCGGTCGACTCACCCACCGTCTTCCAGCGGAGCGCGACGCGGTCACGCGTCGGTGTCGAACGAGAGCCGCACCGCCTCGCCCGCCTCGGCGTCGCCCTCGTCGACGACGTCGTCGCCAGCGGCGAAGCCGGCGTGGAGGTGTCCGTAGGTGCGGTCTATCGCCTCCACGATCACCTTCGTGTCGCCCGCGACGGGCATGAAGTTCGTGTCGCCGTCCCACCGCGGGACGACGTGCGTGTGGAGGTGGTCGACCGAGCCGCCCGCGGCCGCCCCGCCGAGGTTCTGACCCACGTTGACGCCGTCGGGGTCGACGTCGCGGCGCATCGCGGCGAGCGTCGCGGTCTGAAGTTTCGCGTGGTCACAGAGGGTCCGATCGTCCAGCTCCGTCGGGTCCTCGCGGTGCTCCCGCGGGATCACCATCGCGTGACCGGGGTTGTACGGCGCGTTGTTGAGGAGGACGTAGTTGCGGTCGCTGAACGCGACGATCCGCGCCTCCCGGTCGTTTTGACGCTCGGGGAGCACGCAGAACGGGCAGCCGTCGATCGGGTCCTCGTCGCGTTCGACCCACTCGATCCGCCACGGGGCGTATATCTGCTCCATCAGTCGAAGTCGTGGATCCCGGCGGTCGTCACCTCGACCCCGTCCTCCGTGACGAGCAGCGTGTGTTCCGCCTGACTCACGAGCGCGTCGTCGTCCTCTTTGAGCACCGGGTACCCCTTGATCGCGTTCGCCTGCTTCAGCCGGCGGAGCGCCATCCCGACGCGGTCGCCGTCGAGCCACCGCGCCGCGAACGGGAGGTCGTCGAACTCGTCTATCTCCTCGAGGAGCTGTCTCGCGCGCCGGTCGCGCACGCTCGCGGAGCCCTGTTTCTCGAAGATCTCCTCCTCGTTCCCCTCGCCGACCTTCCCGCGGCCGTCGGTGGCGAACGGCTCGATCGCGACCGCCTGTCCCGGCTCCAGTTCGACCGAACGGTCGACCCCCCGGTTCGGGATGGTCGGCCCCGTGTGAGCGTCGTACCGCTCTACGCCGTGGCCCGAGAGGTTCAGAACGGGGGTGTAGCCGTACCCGCGGATCACGTCTTCGATCGCCTCGCCGACCACGCCGACCTCGACGCCCGGTCCCGCCTCGTCGACCGCGGCCTCAAGCGCCATCTCCGCGGCCTCGACCAGCTCCGCGTTCCCGGTGTGGTCGACGGTCACGGCGGCGTCGGCGATGTACCCGTCGACGTGTACTCCGACGTCGAGACACACCATCTCCTCGCCGAACGCCGTCTCGTCGTCGCGCCCCGGGGTCGCGTGGGACGCCTCGGGGTCGACGCTGATGTTGACGGGGAACGCGAGTCCGGCCCCCTGCTCTCTGATGAAATCTTCCGTCCACTCCGCGACCTCCAGGTGAGTTCGTCCCGGCTCGATCATCTGGCGGGCCTCGTTGATCGCCGCTACCAGGACGTCGCCGGCCTCCCTGTAGCTCTCGACCGCGTCGTCGTCGAGGGGTCCGTGGCTCATGTCCGTCGGTTCGGCGACGGCCCGCAAAGAGGTTGCGGACCCCTCCCGTCGTCAGTCAGAACCCTCCGTCATCAGTCGTCCCTCCGCGGCGTCGACCGTCCACCCGGTTTCGGCGCTACGCTGCCGGTGCCGCCGGTACCGCCGGTACCACTGGTACCGAGCGTGGACGGACGGTTACCCAAACGCGCCGGGACCGGTTCCCCTAAGACGCCACGCCGGCGACGCCCCGTATGCTCGAACCCGGCGAGTCCGCTCCCGAGATCGAACTGTCGAACCGCCAGGACGACCGCGTGGTCGTCGACCCCGCCGACGCGGCCCACACGGTCGTGTACTTCTACCCCCGGGCGGACACGCCGGGGTGTACGACCGAGGCGTGCGGCTTCCGCGACGCGTGGGACGCCTTCGAGGCGGCCGACGTCGCCGTCGTCGGGATCAGCGACGATCCGGTCGACGACCTCGACGCGTTCGCCGAGAAGCACGACCTCCCGTTCACGCTCCTCTCCGATCCGGACGGCGAGGTCGCGAGCGCGTACGACTCCTACGGCGAGAAGAACCTGTTCGGGGACACCGTCGAGGGGGTGTTCCGCAACACGTACGTCCTCGATTCGGCCGGGACCGTCGTCCTCGCGTACGAGGGCGTCTCCCCCGAGGGCCACGCCGAGGAGATCCTCGACGATATCGCCGCGCTCGACGGCGACGACTGATTCGCGAGCCGCGCTCGCGGATCGATCGACGGCGCGCGCGGTGACGACCGCCCCGTGTCCGCGTCGCTCGGCTCACGGCCACAGTCGAGGTACCGTCGCGGCTATCTGTCGGTGTTTGAGCAGCCCGAACCCGGCCACGACGACGGCGAATCCCGCGATCGTGAGCGGCGTCACCGGCTCCGCGAGGAGCACCGCGCCCGCGACGGTCGCGACGATCGGGACGACGTACGAGACCAGGTTGATCTGGAAGGGGCCGAGCCGGTCGAGCAGCGTGAAGTAGATCGCGTACGCCACCGCCGAAGCCAACACGCCGAGGAACGCGAGCGCGACGAGCGCCCGCGGCTCCGCGACCGGGAGGCGCTGTCCCTCGTCGAGCCCGAGGCTGAGCGCGTGGATGAGCAGCGCGCCGAGCAGCATCGCCCAGCCGGTGAGCGCGACGCTGGAGAACGTCGTCTCCACGGTGCGGAGCCCGACGCTGCCGACGGCCACCGCGAGCACGCCGATCGAGATGAGCCCGACGCCGATCGTGACGCCGCCCGCGAGGTTCGCGGGGTCGGGCTGGGCGACGAGACCGACGCCGAGGAACGCCAGCACCACGCCGACGACGCCGCGCGTGTCCAGGTCCGCGCCGCCGATCCACGCCGCCGCGACCGCGGCGGTCGCGATCGGCACCAGGCTGTAGGTGACGGAGGCGATCCCGCTCGTCGTGTACTGCTGGCCGACGAACAGCAGCGAGTTGTTGGCCGCCACCGAGAGCCCGCCGCTGAGCCCGATCGCGGCGAGGTCGTCCCAGGTCCGGGGGATCGGGTCCGACTCCGTCAGGAGGACGTACGAGAGGAGCGCCAGTGCCGCCACGTCGAACCGGTAGGCCGCGTACAGGACGGGCGGATAGTAGTCGAGCCCCACCTCGATGGCGACGAACGAGCCGCCCCACAGCAGCGCGAGCAGACAGAACAGGCCGGCGTCACGGAGCGTCGACACGGTCGACCGATCAGTACCCGCGGACGATGAGGTAGTCCGCCAGGTCCTCGAGCAGGCTCCGCGCGTCGCCCTCGGGGAGCGCTTCGAGGTGCGCTTTCGACCGCTCGGTGAGGTCCTCGGCGGTCTCTCTCGCGTACGCGATGGAGCCGGCGTCTTCGAGCGCGGCCACCGCGTCGTCGATCGCCGCCTCCGTTACCTCGTCGGGCGTGTCCGCGTCGACGAGGCTGTCGACGTCGACGCCCTGCTGGCGGGCGTGGAGGGTGATCAGCGTCTCCTTCCCCTCGACCAGGTCTGAGCCCCGCTGCTTGCCGAGGTCCTCGGACGGAACCGTCAGGTCGAGGACGTCGTCCTGTATCTGGAACGCGCGCCCCGAGTCGATCCCGTACTGGTAGAGCGCGTCGACGACGTCGTCGTCCGCACCGAGCAAGACCGCGGGCGTGGCGGCCGACGCGCCGTACAGAACGGCGGTCTTCAGCTCGACCATCTCGAGGTACTCCTCGGGGAGGATGTCGTCGCGGGCCTCGAAGGCGACGTCGAGCGCCTGGCCCTCACAGATCTCCGTGCAGGTGGACGCAAGCAGCCGCATCGCTTCCAGTCCGTTCGCCGGGTCCGCGCCCGTCTCGGTCATGAACTCGAACGCCTTCGAGTACAGCGTGTCGCCCGCGAGGATCGCCGTGGACGTGTCGTACGCCACGTGGACCGCGGGGACGCCCCGCCTGAGGGCGTCTTCGTCCATGATGTCGTCGTGGATCAGCGTGAACGACTGGATGACCTCGATCGCGACGGCCGCGCGCATCACGTCGACCGGACCGTCGTCGAGCGACGGGAACTCGCGGAAGTCGGCACCCATCGGTTCGGTGCCGGTGACCGCCTCCGCCGCGAGCGTCGTCACCGTCGGGCGAAGCCGTTTCCCGCCCGCTTCGAGGATGTACCGCGTCGCCTCGTAGAGGCGTTCGGGCTCTTCGACCGGCAACTCCTCGTCGATAGCGGCGTTGACCAGCTCGCGCCGCTCGCGGATGGCGTCTAACACCCGCGCCTCCTTCGTCTCGCTCGTCATTCGACGAGCTGGATGACGGTGCCGTTCTGCGTGACGTGGACGTCACGTCCGAGCTTGTACCCCTGCGACGTGGCGAGGTTCACGTACGGCGAGCGCCCCTCCAGCGTCTGGTGGCCCGGGATGACGTGCTGGGGCTGGAGCGCGTCGAGCATCTCGTAGTGGCCCTCCTCGCGGAGGTGTCCGGAGACGTGGATGTCGTCGTAGATGCGGGCGCCCTGCATCCGGAGGAGCTGTTCGGACTGGTAGCGCTGTCCCTCGTTGGTCGGCTCCGGAATGACGCTCGCGCTGAAGACGACCTTGTCGCCGTCGTCCAGTTCGTAGGGGGTCTCACCGCGACCCATCCGCGTGAGCATCGCACGCGGCTCCCCCTGGTGGCCCGTCACGATGGGGAGGAAGTTCCCCTTCCCCTCCTTCATGATCCGCTTGAACGCGCGGTCGACGGACTTCCGGTGGCCGTACATGCCGACGTCGCCCTGGAAGTCGACGAAGTCGAGCCGTTCGGCGGTGCCGGAGTACTTCTCCATCGAGCGGCCCAAGAGGACCGGCTGGCGGCCGATCTCGCGAGCGTACTCGACGAGCGTCTTCACGCGGGCGATGTGCGAGGAGAACGTCGTGGCGACGATCCCGCCCGAGTAGTCTTCCATCGACGTCAGCGTGTCCTCGACGTGCTTTTTCGCGTACGACTCCGAGGGCGTTCGGCCCTTTCGGCCGGCGTTCGTACAGTCTTCGATGTAACAGAGGACGCCCTCGCCCTCGCGGCCGATCTCGCGGAACCGGTCCATGTCGATCGGGTCGCCGATGACGGGCGTGTGGTCCATCCGCTTGTCGAGCCCGTAGACGATCGCGCCCTCGGGCGTGTGGAGGACCGGGTTGATCGCGTCGATGATCGAGTGGGTGACGTTGACGAACTCCATCTCGACCTGCTCGGAGTCGCCGATGGCCATCGTGCCGCCGGCCTCCATCTTCACGAGGTCGTTGTCGACCTGGAACTTGCCCTCGTCTTCGATCTGTTGTTTGACCAGCTCGATCGTGTACGGCGCCGCGACGACGGGGGCGTCGTACCGGTGGGCGAGCTTCGGGATCGCCGCGATGTGGTCGAGGTGACCGTGGGTGGGGACGATCGCCTGGACGTCGCCCTCCAGTTCGCTCATGACCCGGTCGTCGGGGATGGCGCCCATGTCGATCAGGTCGAGGCTGTGCATGCTCTCGGTCTCCACGTTGTCGTGGATGAGGACCTTACTGAGGTTCAGGCCCATGTCGAAGATGACGATGTCGTCGCCCGCGCGAACCGCCGTCATCTGTCGACCGACCTCTTCGTAACCGCCGAGCGTCGCAATTTCGATTTCCATGGTTGTGGTGTCGTACGCCTCCGTTGGCGTCGTTTACTGACACCCCGCAAGGAGCCGTCAGCGCTACGTGGAACCGCGCGTCGTTGAGGCCCCGCTACGGCCGAGCCGACGTCGACTCACCGTGTCCCGCGGGAGTGTGGTGTCGGGAGCTACAGGCGCCCGTCTTAAAAACACCCGGGTTCGGCGCTGTCACCGCCCGAATCCGCGAGAACGACCCACACGAGGTCGTCGATCGCGGTCGATCACGCTCGGCGTCCCGGTATTTTTATTACCGCGACGGGCGCCGGTACGGACAATGAGTGGACGACCCCTCGACGTGCTCGAAGCGTCGCTGGAGGACCCGGTGACGGTGCACCTGAAGGACGGCACGACGTACTACGGGATCCTGGCGGGCTACGACCAGCACATGAACGTCGTCATCGAACCTGAGTCCGGCGTGAACGATCGCGTCGACGACGACCTCGACG
>NZ_WPCE01000021.1 GCF_009742825.1 Halorubrum sp. CBA1125 | reverse complement strand
GAATTGGGGGCGTGCTGGTGGTCCGCCGACCCGACGAAATCGCCGCTCTTGCTGCGTCGACGACGCCAGACGGGGATGAAGGTGCGTGACCGACGGAACGACAAGGCAGGACCGCGACCGCTCGAAATCGCCGTGGTACTGCCCGAAGTGCGAGGCCTGGGTCGGCTACAAACTCGACGAGTGCGTGACCGCCGGCCACGATCGTCCCCGCCGGCCGCTGCGGTGGGACGACGTCGAGAAACCGTCTTTCGAGGTCACACTCCGCGAGCGACTCCTCGCGAAAGTGGGGTGGTTCGGGTGAACAACACGACTGTCGTCGGCGCGGCGCCGAACGTCGACCTGCGCGGGAAGCGCGACGTCGAGACCGCGGCCGACCGCTGGCGACACCGGATCTACGAGGTGACGTGCCTGTCGTGCGACCACACCGAGCGGATCCACGTCGAACCGGGCGAGACGCGCTTCGTCGAGCACGACGAGCAGAACGCCGCGCACTACGTCGAGTACATCGAGGTGGGACGATGAACCGTGCCGGATACGACTGTCACGGGGCCGAGAACAGTGTCTCGACGCTGCTCCTCACCGATCCGGTATTCAACGACCGGCTTCGCGAGGTGTTGGACCGGTGACGCTCACCTGTCCCGACTGTGGTGCTCTGGAGGTGGAGCTGGTCGACGACAACGGCGCCGAGTATCCTGAGACCCGCGTCGAGTTCTACGAGTGCGAAATCTGTCACCACGAGTTCCGGAAGGTGTTGACAGCATGACCGACCGCACTCGCGACGTCGACGATCGATCCGCCGATGATACTGATCGCCGTGTCTGCCTCGATCTGTTCTCGGGCCTCGGAGGTCGGAAGGACACCGAACACGGGTTTTCGTCCGCCTTCCAGGCCGCGGACGGCTGGGAGGTGTTCACTGTGGACGTCGACGAGAAGTTCGATCCCGACCTCTGCGCCGACATCCTCGATCTTCGTCCGTCGGACCTCCGCGACCTTGTCGGGGACTACGACGTGCTGGTCGTCCTTGCCGGCCACCCGTGTACCCTGTTCTCGACTGCGGGCAACCATGACGAGTGGGACCTGGAAGCGCACGAACCGACCGGCGAGCGGGCGCAGCGCCACACGGCGATGCTGTTCCACACGCTCGGGCTGATCCGGGGGCTCGCGCCGGACTACTGGTATCTGGAGAACCCGAAGCGCAGCCGGATCAACTGGTTGATCGGGCCGCCCGAGGCGACCGTGACGTACTGTCAGTACGGCATGGATTACCAGAAGCCGACGGGGCTCTGGGGCGACCACGCGCCGGGGATGACCTACAAATCGTGCCCTCGCGGCGCGAACTGCCACGCCGCGAACACCGAGGACGACGGAACATCCGCGGTTCAGTCCATGCCGAGCGATACAGGGGAGCGGTCGCTGTTCCCGCGTGAACTCTCCGAGGCGATCCGCGACGCGGTCGAGACCGCGATCGAGACGCCGCCGCCGACACAGTCCGAGCTCCCGCTGGTGACCGACGGGGGCAGCGATCAATTCGGAGACGGTGCCGATCGCCCCGCGGTCTGCGTTGACACGCTCGACTACGACGGCTCCGAGACCCATCAAGACACGATCGAGGGAGAGGTCACGCGGCACTACTACGACTGTCCGAACTGCGGGCACCCGATCTCGACCTGGATGGACTGCCCGGAGTGTCTCTGGTATGACGAAGACGTGTGGTCGCGGACGCTGTCCGAGGAGGTGACGGCCGGTGACTGACGACGAACTTCCGCGAGAGCACGATCTCCCGAACGGTGGGCTCGTGGTCGCCGACGAGTTCCGCAACCACGTTCGCCACGCCGTGACGGTCGAACCGACCGACCGCGACCTCTACAAGCTGCTGATCGACATCCTCTCCGAGGCCGGCGAGCGAGTCCGCGGAACCTTCGCGGCGAACGTCGCGACAGCCTACGACACGCTGCCGGCGGCGATGCGCGGTCTTCGGGACATCCACCGCGGCGGGACCGAGATCGGCGACCGCTGGTACGGGATGTCGATCACTCTCAACGCTGCGAGAGCGATTGAAGACCACCGTGACCGCGAGCCCCTCCGGCTCGCCGCGGTCGGATGCTCCGGTTCGAAGTACGAAGACGACGGCCTGATGCCGGCGATGGAACGGTACAAGGGATCCTACTGGTCGAACAAGAGCGGCTACGGCGAACTCCGAGACGACTGGCGAGTGATCTCCGCCGAACACGACGTGCTGCATCCGGAGACGCCGATCGAGTACTACGAGCGGACGCCAGACGACTGGCGCGGCGTGCCGGTCGACTCGGACGCGCGGCTACCCTCCGGCGAGCCGGTCGACACGCGCCTCGACCTGTGGGCGCTCAACGTCCACGAGGGTCTCGCAGAGTGGATCAACGAGGCGACGGACGATGTCGATCCCCGCGATGTAGAGCTAGAAGTACTGCTCGGACAACAGTACCGCGAGCCGTTGGAGGAGCGTGGCGTCTTCGACGCACTTCGCACTCCCGGCGAGTTGACGGTCTCGTTCCCGTTCCAAGAGGTCGACGACGCGCAGGGCGGGATGTTCGATCAGATTGGATGGATGAGCGACGAGATCGCGGCTGCCGAGGTCGCGACTGACGGGGGTGGGGCCCGTGCCGAGTGAGCAACACACCGACGTGGTCCCGCGCTCCGACGGCTGGGCCGACAGCGGGCCGCGCGAGGCGCAGTCGCATCCCGGAATCCACGGCAGCTACCACCGGTACGACGTGATCGAGTGGTCCGAGCCGTCGGGGTGTGAGTACACGGCCGACTACGCGAAGCCCTACTGTCCGGTCGGCGAGCTCGCCACCGCCGATGACGGCTCGGCGTGCGGGATGATCTGTGAGCGCATCGGCGTCGAGGGCGGCAGCGGCGCATGGCGGTGCCCGCTACACGGCTACTTCCGCGTGTTCGACTACCCCGCGGAACCCGAACGAGAGACCGAGCAGGCGACGCTGCTCACTGACGGCGGTCGTGTTCAAGACACTGAGGGAACCGATCAGCCCTACGTCGGGTACCCGTTCAAAGAGCTTGAACAGACACACGACGGACTCGGCATCGACTGTCCGGACTGCGCCGACCAGCATCTGGTCGCGAGGTACCTGAGGTACGGATGTCCGAATAGCGAAGAGACGAGCAGCCCGATTTTGCTGTATCCGTATGAGTGTGATAACGCCTAAGACGAGTTTGGGATTCTCTATATAGAATCCAAAACTCGCATCCTTCCAACCCTGTACCGCTTATAAAACAACTATCTCGAAGCTACGATCACAATGGAATCCCAAACTGAAGAGAAGGCAACTGTCTGGCTCAAACCAGATCAGGTCGACCGGATGCGAAGCGCGACCGTCGAGGAGAGCGCGACATACCTCGCCGCTCGCAACGACGCGCTGATCGCGACGCTCTACGACGCCGGCCTTCGAGTCGGCGAGGCGATCGCGCTCGACGTGGAGGACCACGTCGACCTCGACGACGGTGTGCTGGCGCTCCCGGCCGACATCCAGAAGGACTACCCGACCGACCGCACCCCGAGCTACACCGAGATCGAGCTGGCCGACGAGACGATCCGGACGCTCCGGATGTACCTCGCTGGCCGCTGGAAGGACCCGGCGGCGCTCTGGCCGTCGCGCCAGGCCGACCGGATGACGACCGAGTCCGTCCGCAACGTCGTGCGAGACGCCGCTGTCGCCGCCGACGTGCGGCCGATGACGACAGGCGGCCGTGGTGACCCGCAGCAGGTGACACCGCACACGCTTCGGCACAGCGTCGCCTACCGGATGCTCAACGTCGAGGAGGGGCACAACTTCTACGACGTCCGCAACCGGCTCCGGCACGCGACGATCCAGACTACCGAACGAGTCTACGACCATATAGACCGCGTCTGAATCGGTCTTTCTTTTCTAATATTATCTTATTACACTCTCATGGTCGGATAGTCTTATAGTCTCAAGTATAATTTTTAGCAAACGTCAGCAACGTCCGGGTGATGGTTCTTCAACCAAAACCAGATCAACCCGGATGACGGAGCGGATCAAGTTCGGGAGTAAGGACGCCGCGGATCGAATCCGCGAGCAACACGCAGAGCATCTCTGTGTCGATGATGACAAGCGGCTCAAAACGGTCGCGTTCTCTTCTGACACGCCCGAATCGCTGTTACAACGGATCGAAGCAGAGGCGACGGAGGATAGAGCGGTCGATCGAGAGAGGAGCAACACAGCAGAGCTGACCGACCGGGAGCGCAACCGGATCAGCGACCTCGACGGGTTCGACCGCACGACTACGACGCTCTCCTGGGCGTCTGCGAAAGGCGTGTTCGAGCGGGAAGGGCTCGGAGATCAGTTCTGGGACGCGATGGGCTACCTCACCGATTACGACGATCCCGCCGAAGGTGCCGAGCAGTACGTTGCCGAGTACCAGGAGCGCGGCAGCGGCGGCGGGAGCCGCGACGTCGGCGAAGAGGACATCACGGGGGCGCAGCGAGAGGCGAACGCAGCCGCTCGCGAGCAGGCGGAGGGATGCGACCACGCCCACGACGTGTGCCGGAACGGCGAGCCCGAAGCGTGCGAGTTCCTGGCCGACGCCTGCGGCTACGACGAGGAGGAGGTCGATCAACTTCTCGGCGCCGAGGAGGACGACCCCGCCGACGCGGACCCCGACGAGATCACCGGCGAGGCGGCCGGCGCGCTCTCCCGATCGTGGAACGGCTACAAGGGAGCGATCGCGGCGTTCGGTGACGCGCTCGACCAGGCTGCCGAGGCGTGGAAACACGCCAACCAGGCCGCAGAGGCGATAAACGGCATCCGCGACCGGCACGGACAGGGACCGCTCCACTTCGACGCGCTCGAAGTGGCGAACGCCGACCTCCTCGACCTCACTCGAAAGGCGGCGGCCGACTGCGTAGAGTGTCACGCCGACCACAGCGAGCACGATCATGCCGTCGACGCCGACGCGCTCGAAGACCTCCGAAAGTTCGTCGACGAGGGCGCGCCTGCAACGCCGGTCGGGACGTCCGACACGAAGGATCGCCCCACCGACGCCGAGCTGGCCGAGCGAGCGCCGGAGCGGCCGCCTGCGAAGGGACAGGACACCGACCCAAAGGGCCCGGCGGCGCCGATCGACACGTCGCCGAACCACGATCCGGCAGGCTACCCAGACACGCCTGAGTCGGTCTACTACCGCGGGACGCCGGTCTCACCGTTCGATATGGAGTCGAACGTTCGGGACGATCGGCGTGCAATCTCCCCGCGGGACGACCAGCGGGACCAGCGCCGGCACCGTGAGCAACTCGACACGATCGCCGCGGCGGATGCGACCGCCGACGAGGAGACCCCGAATGGCTCGGAGCAGTTCGCGAACGAGCAGCAGGGAACGCTCGGCGTTGACGTCGACGCCGACCAGGCGGCCGAAGAAAAGCAGGTCACGCTCGGCGGCGCCGACGCCAGCGACACCACCGGGGCGCTGCCGGCCGCGTGGCGCCGCGAGGGGTCGACGTGGGTCGCCGGTCCGTTTCGGGTGCAACTCGACTCTCCCAACGGCTCGCGGTGGTCTGTCCGGCTCTACGGACCGGATCACCGCTTTGACGTGGCGACCGACATCCGAACCGCCCAACAGGCAGAGGCGATCGCGGAGGGGTTCACGGACCGCGTCGCCCCCGACGCCGTCAGTTTTCACAGCAACGACAGCACGGTCCCGGAGGCCGCAGCAGAAGCGAAAGCGGACGCAACGCCCGACTCCGGCGGGCTCACCGAGTACACATGAGCGACATCGAGACCATCCACGAGAACGACGAGTACGGCGAACAGCACACTCGGCGGATCGTGACCATCACCGACGCGACCGGCGAGGAGTTCGAGCACGAGTTTCGAGAGCAAGAAGACGGCCACGAGTACCTGGGAGAAGGCGAGCCGCCGAAGAGTGCGCTGGAGGCGCTGGAGGACTACGACACATGACTCAGTACATCGAAATCAACAAGACGGATCTGACGCTGGCGATGGCGTGGATGGCCGCGGTATTCGCGTACTACGCCTGGAAGGAGGCATCGACGGCCGCGCACCGCTCCCGACCGCGACCGGACCCGATAACGGTCGGCGGCGAGCCAACCGACGAGGAAAGCAGCGAGGACGTCGATGACTAACTACCCGATCCGCTGTCTCGTCGACGGCTGCGACCGCGGACCGTTCGATGATGAAGCGTCACTTCGTGGGCACGTCAACGCCTCGGGAGCGGCCGGACACGACTGGTCTGAGGTAAAGGACCAGCTCGAAGCCGAGGATAACGACCAGTCCGAGGGCAGCGACGAGGGAGGAAAAGGCGGGGACGGCTCGGAGGCAGACGACCAATCAGAGGAGGGGGACGACCAGGGAGAAGCAGGGAACGAAGGAAGCAACGACCAGGAAGAGACCGACGTCGAGGACGACATGCCGACTCAAGACGAGTACGAAGACCAACACGACGGCAACGACGACGGGGGAAAAGACGGGGACGGCTCCGGCGACGAGGATACCAGCGATCAGGGAAACGCGACCAGCGGATCGCCCCTGCCATCCCTGCCGATGGACCCCAAGACGCTCGGTATGTTGCTGGCCGTGGCCCTCGTGCTGTGGCTTTCCTACCGTGCGCTGTCCGGATCGAGCGAGGACGACCAGCCAACGGCCCGCGCCGAAGCAGGCAAAGCAGGGGACGACTCCACGACGGACGACCAGGAGATTCAGGGGGGACTGACCGGATGATGCCCCCTGACGTCTCCCCCCCGACCGAGTGGTATGAGCCAACGGAGTGCCCCCGCGAGGAGTGCGAGGTGACGAAGTTCGTGCCGCTCGCGATGGACCTCCATCTCGTTCGCGACCACGATTCGGCCGACCCACAGACGGTTCCCGAACAGGTCGATGGGGTAAGCCGATGACGGGTGAGATCTACGTCTCGGACTGTTGTGGGGTCGCGGTTGTACCCGACTACGGTCCGGACAACATCGTGGAATCGAGCGATTCCGACCCTGCCGACGCTCGCAGACACGAATACTGTTCAGACATCGAGGGCATGGTATCAGCTCCGTGCCCGTTTTGCGGAGGGGGCGACCCGCCGCTGTATCAAGTGAGGGGATTCGATGAGTAACACCGACAGCGAACCGAAGGACAAGAGCGACGTGTACCGGGATCGCAACCTCCTGGCGCTCGCGTTCGTCGCCTCTTACGCCGAGTGCCGGGCTCGTGTACAAGTCGGCTGGTGGCCCGACACGGACGACGTCAACGGC
The DNA here is from genome assembly GCF_009742825.1 of Halorubrum sp. CBA1125. Lineage (GTDB taxonomy): Archaea > Halobacteriota > Halobacteria > Halobacteriales > Haloferacaceae > Halorubrum. The sequence continues at coordinate 16,512 of NZ_WPCE01000021.1, read as the reverse complement.
GAGGAGTGGGCAGTGGTGTGGGCCAACCTCCCGACAGGGCAAGTCGGATGGCACATCCGCCGCGAAGACGTGCCTGATGGGCTCCCGAAGCGCGATCCGAACTACGACGGGTACACTACTGAGGAGAAAAACGAGCGGCTTCGGGAGTGGTTCACCGTCGTTTACGAATCTGATGCAGTTACGGAGAACCCGCTATGACCGACGCCGCCGACGCGGTTGAGGAGACCGCCGACGAGGCCGACCCGGACGCGGCCGAGCACGACGACGAGGAGCAGCCGCCGGCGATCCCCGAGGAGGACCGCGCGGAGGTGCCTGGAGACCTCGCAGCGGCGGCCGAGGCGGAAGCCGGAGCGGGCGCGAGGACCACGAGAGCGACGCGCAGAGCGACGAGAGCGAAGACACGACCGAGGCCCCGGACACGACCGACGAAGCGAGAGGCGAAACCTACGGCGACCTCTACGCGCAGACTCTCGTGTCAGTCACGAACGCGGCGATCGAGGAGCACGGTAAACCCGACGCCGAGAAGACTGATGTTGAGGCTGCCCGCCAGCTCGGGATCCCCGACCACGCCAACCGGCTGATGGAGGAGATGGGGATCGGAGAGGACATGCCGCCGGGACAGGCACTCATGGCGTCGTCTGCGGTGTTCGTCCTGATGAACGTGACCGCGAAAACCGATCTTCCGAAGCAGATGATGGGGGACTTAGAGCTATGATCGGGCAGAAAGCGATGGCGAAAAAGCTGTTAAATCGCGTCGACATCACCGAACTCGGGGTCACGCAGGCCGTGGCCGGGGGGCTCGCGGAGATCGAGCGGGCACAGGCCGAGGCGGTCCGCGATCTGGCCGAGGCGCACGACTTCGACGTTGACGTCAAAGAGCCTGACCCGGAGGAACGCCGGGATCTGCTCCTTCGGGGTGCAGAGGCGGCTGCCGACGGCAACGGCGTTGAGTGGTGGCTCGACGAACGCCACGGGCACCGCCTCGACGATCCTGAGGCAGCCGTCGAGTATGCCAAGATGTCGCCCGACGAGTGGGACGCACAGATCGAGCGATGGGCAGAGTTCTACCGCTCGAACGGCTACGGGGCCGACCGGAGCGATCGAGACCTTGCTGCGGTCCACGTCAGAGAGACGTTCGGCGTCGATCTCGATTGGTTCGAAGAGACGATCGTCGGTCTCGACCGCGCCGAAGTGCTGCGGCAGCTCCTCGCCGGAAACCTCGAATCGATCGAGTTCGCGATTCGTGACGCTGCCGAGCAAGAGCCCGATCCGCCGACCGATGAGTGACCCCAAACTGATCGCTCTCACGACGCCGGAGCAACAAGCGGCGTACCAGCAACTCCGGACGGCTGTCGCAGCCGAGACGGACCTAAAGTACCTCACGGACGGCGAGATCGTCCGGGCCGCGGCGCTCGCCTACTGCGGCCGCGAGGGATGGGACAGCGTTGGAAAGGAGGACGGCCGCGGCGGCTCCGTTCGTGCCGACCGGCTCGCGCCAGGCGGCGACCTCGCAACCGACTGATGCACCTGCTGATAGCCGCACAAAGCGGCTGGGGAAAGGGCTACTTCACACAGAGCCTTTGTGAGCGAAACCTCCCGGAGTACGATACGGCCGTCATCATGGACTACAGCGACGAGTACCGTGGGCTCGTCGAGGCCGGGCTGGCTGACTGGTGGATCGGTGGGCCAGTCGAACGCGGCTGGTCTGCATCCGAGTGGGGGGCGTTTCTCGACGAGAATCCACGCGTCGTGATCGCCCGACACGACACCCTATCAGCGAGTGGCTGGCAGGACCTCGCCGCCTCGATCGCTCGCCACGTCCGGGCTCGCGAGGGCTCTGTGCTGTTCGTCATCGACGAAGCGCACTTCGTCATCCCCCAGGGCCAGGGGTTCCCGACCGTGCTGAAGGAGCTGGCGACCACTGGCCGCGGCGAACAGGTGAGCTATGTCGTGATATCTCAGCGACTGAGCGAGGTGGAGAAGACCGTCACGACGCAGATGCAGAGCCGGCTACTCGGTGGCTTCGATGGGGACGACATCGGCCGGGTGTCGGACGTGATCGACGGCTACCCCGCCCGGATACACAACCCCCAGGCCGACCTCAACCCTGGTAGCGTCCCCGACGATCTACTCCCGACCGATCGCGAGCGACCTACGTCGGTACAGCGACACACAGACGAGCAGGATCACACGGTCGGCAGCGAGTGGATCTTCTCGGACAACTCGGGGACACGCAGTCGCAAAGACACGCGTGGCATCGAACTGGCCGCGCCGCACTACTCGCCCGAGGGAGCCGACCTCGAAATTCCATGACAGAAGCCTACATCAGCCTCTACGGAAACAAAGCAGAGTCGTTCGAGCGGGTTAAAGAGGAGTTTGGGCCGGAAGGGGTCGATCTCTCGAACGCCGACGTTGTGATGCGGCTGATCGAGGAGTATGAGGAGGACAAGGGGGAGATCCGCGGCGGATTGATGCAGTAGTCTGAAAACTCCGAGAGTGCCGCGTGAGCGGCGCACGATTACTCTTCGCCGTCGACCGCGTCCGTCAGGGGAACGACCACGTCAGACGCGAGCCACGCACCAGTGCCGACCTCACGCACCTCCTGACCGTCACGTCCGCCGGGCCGATGCTCCATCGTAGTTGCACGTCGCACCCTGGGATCGGGCGGATCGTCCGGAGCGTGCTCCCACTCGCTAAGCACCTCGTGAGTGTCGCCCATCACTCGCCCCCGCTCTCGTTTCCCCGGTCCTCGATTCGTTGCACGATCGGGTAGACCGCCCGGTTCCAGAGCTGATCGAGCGGCGTCGGCAGCACGGTCGCGTGTTCGATCGCGTCATCGACGGCGACCACCCAGCCGAGTCCCATCAGCCCCAGCGCCGCCAGTGTGCCGGCCGCGCCGATCGTCGGGTAGTAGGGCCACACCGACGCGAACGCGAACAGCGCGCCCGCACCGCCCGCCAGTTGGATGATGAGCCCGAGATACATGTGGTGCGGCGCCAGGGCGTCGCCGTCCGGCTCCTCCTCGGGGTCGAACAGGTCACTCATCGCCGGATTCGTCCGTCGCTGCTTCGAGCGCCTGACCCTCCTCGACGCCCGGCGGCGGTTCGTAGGGGAGCCGCGAGGCCATCGCCCGGCCGAACCCCCGCATCCGCTCCTGCGCGTAATAGACGGGCGTCATCGCGCCGGCCAGGTACGCGAGCATCACCGCCGCCAGCGTCGTGAGGTTGTTGCCGATCGCCGCCGTGAACGGTTCGATCATGTCACTTTATTTCGTTCGTTTCTGTCTGAACCAGGTGGTACATGATCACTCAGGATGGATCAATTAGCAACAGAGAAATTGTTATCTCTGTGCCAGCCCTATTCTCGACATAAAACGTTCCCGAATCCACAGCATAATTTACCGACGCATCAGGCCCATCTGTCCCTGTCAACTGGACTAATCCCTGATTGGTTGCTGAGTTCCCGATAGCCATTTCGTTTATTTGATTAAACGCAACGACGAACGCTCCCACTTCCTCACCGCTATTATCTGAAAAAATGTGGATCTCGTTCGGGAAAATGGGGTCAAATGAAGATAGATCGATCTCCGCAACATCATCGTCTGCGATTGTCCGTTTATCGTCTTCTATACTGATCGCCCCGACCTCCATACCATCTGTATTGACCGATTCCGCGTTAACTTCTTCCGCCGGTTCTTCCTTCCCAATAAACCGGGGATTGATGCTACTCGTGAGCTTGTGGCGGAGCCGTCCCGCCGCGTCTTTCACTTTCCAAAAGTCCCAGTCTGTCATGTCGCTCCTCCGTTGTTGCTTGATGTTCTGTTCACAGCAGATCCTCCTCTTCGAGGGCCTCCTCGTGCCGGTTGACCTTCGGCACGAGACCATCCCACGAGTTGATATTCTCGGCGCCGTAGAGCGCGCGCTCGTGGCGTTTGACACGGCGATAGATGCCCCACGTGAAGCCGGCCGTCGCGAGCGCCGAGCTGGCCGTGACTGTCGCCGCCGCCGGGATGACGATCCCGCTCGTCATCACGAGGGCACCGAGTCGCCGATCTCGATGTCGAACAACTGGCCGGCCGCGTAGAAGCTCGCGATCAGGATTACCAGCAGGACCAGCGTGTCGATCTTGTCGAACACGTCCTGATCTCCGCCGAGCCACGGGAGTCCCCCGCCGTCCGACCCGGAGCCGTCGCTGTCCCCGATCCATCCGGAGAACCCGCCGGAATCGTCGGGGGGGTCGACCGGTTCGCTGCTGTCGTCTCCGTAGACGTCGATCGTCTTAGAGACTCGGCTGGATTCCTCGCCGCTCTCGGCGGTGCGAATAAACGCCTCGTAGCGGTGCGAGCCATCGGTTTCCGGCGCATCGAAGGTGACCCGAGACGTGGCCTCGTAGGATGCCACGATGTCGTGCTGTTCGGCACAGACCGTTTCGCCGACGTGCTCCTCGCCGTTCGGACCGACAAGCACGCCCTCGATGAGCAGACCGTAGTTGTTTCCCTCGTTGCATCGGTCCTGGTCCCACGGGCTGATCCAGTTGCTCGTGTTGGTCGCGTCGATGCGAGCTGTCGCTCGATCGCCGGGGTTCAGGCTGTCGGGGAGATCGACATTGCTGATTTGGACTCCCTTCGCGCCGGTCATGATCAGCTCCCCCAGGCGAGATATGCCCCTCCGGCGACGGCCGCCACGGCAGCGAGCGCCACCATCGGCGAGATCCCGCCTTGCGAGCCGTCGCTGTTATTCGTCGGCAGCGACTCGATGAGCGTGTTTACCTGCTCCTCCACGTTGGCGACCGCGTCATCCTGGGCCTGCGCCCATTCGTCATCCTCCGGGGCGACCCGGCCGCCGCCGATCACGTCGGACGCATCGCCGCTGTCACTCTGCCAGTTGTCCGGATCCTGTCGCGGGTCGTCGATGTATTCGTCGGCCTCGGACGAATCCCGAACGTTATCGCTGTCGGTTCCGCCGCCCGTCGATCCGCCCCCTACGAGGCCGCCAGTCGAGTCATCATCACCCCCGTCGATGTCCTCCCAAGAGTCCTGTCCGTCGTCCTGATAGCCGGTGTCAACGTCGGGTAGGTTCATGTCGTTGGTTGCTGTCGTCTCTTCTGATGCCGATTCACCGCCGTTGTCGTCGGATCCGAGATTGCCGAAGTCGTCCTCAAGCCAATCGAACGGATCCCTGGTGTCGAACGTGGTTTCATATTCGATGTCCTCCTCTGTGTCTGAGCCGTCGTCTCCGCCAGGTGACACGGTCGACCCCGGATCGGGGATTGGGTCGGGAGTCCAACCGGAATTGTCGCCGCCATCATCAGCACTACTGCCATCATCATCGTCGTCCCAGGACTCTTCCCCCTCGTCCTGATAGCCGGTGTCGACGTCGGGGAGATGATCATCGACACTCCCACCGCCGCCGGTCGACCCATCCAGGCCGCCCGTCGATCCGTCACCCCCGTCATCGCTCCCTGCGTCAGCTTCGTAGTCGGTTTCAACGTCGGGGTACATGCTACCCACCCCCAGACGGATCCCGACCAGTCACGACGTGCCAGAGCAGATCGAGCTGCGTCTGCACGTCGCTGTCTGTCCGGGCCTGCTGAAACTCCTGCTGCGTCTGCTCCGATACGGCCGCGCGGCTCACTGCCGGTGGGTTCGGCGTCGACTGCCGCACCTCGGCCGCCTCCTCAAACTCGCGAGTGGCGGTGAGTTGTCCGGCCTCATCCTCGTGGATGATCCCGGCCTTCCCCAGTTCGACGATAAGCGCGCGGACCCGCTCGTCAGTGAGTTGATCTCTGGTGGGCATGTTAGATTGGGTGTGAGTGAATCCCCGACGAAACCAGATGCACCGATACGGTGATGGTGTAATCCTGGGTAGACACGTCGTACCCATTTTCTATCGTTACACTGCCGTTGCTGGCGGTTTGTGGCTGAATGTTTTTAGTACCGGAGTCACCTCCCGGGTTAAAGCTCGCCGCTCCAGCACTGACGTCAGTGACATAAACGTCTGATTCATCGAACTGAGCAGCCCACCGGACGGCATCGATGAGTGCTTCTGAAAAGGAGAAATCTAGCGTTAGTGTCTCAGACTCGGCTAAAGTGCCAGATTCATTGATCTGCTGATCGTATCCGCCTGCGAAACCGGTTTCGTCTGTCGACCCGGGCGTCTCGAAGTGGCTCGGTTCGTAGCCACCGAGCGCGTCGGCGTTCTCTGCACTCGTCGCCACGTCGGCGGCGTTCGCCTGGTTGGCTTCCGCGACGGCGACGTCGCTCCCGTCGACCGCGAGTCGGGCCATCTCGTCGGTGTAGGGCGGAGTGGACAGATCCATCAGGGGTCACCCCCAACAAAGAGCATCGCAACCGCGTCGTCCGCGGTCGGGCAACGGATCACGATGTCCGAGGTGTCCGACACCGGGAGATTGATGCCCTGAGACGGCCGGAGCGCGACGGGCTGGCTATCGGCATCGCCGACGTAGGCCACTCCGTCGTTCCCCTCGTAGCCCTGCACCAGCACCTCAACGCCATCGGGCACCGAGTGCGACGGCAGCGCCCCCGGGGTGTCATCGGCTGGCTGTACCAGCTCGGCAGTGACTCCGGATCGGTTGCCGAGAGTCTCAGCGGTTTGAGACTGCTCGTCGATGAGCTGCTGCTGTTTGGTCGCGTTGGCGGGCGGCGCGTTGTCCCCGTTCTCGTCGGTGACCTGCGCCAGCTCCTCGACGTCGGTGGTTGTCTCGACCGCCATTACTGTTCGATCCCCCTGACCTGTGCGGCGACGTACCGATCAGTCGCCGATGGGTTGCGGACGATGATATCCAGCTCCTGATCGACCGGCATCCGCGGGTTGTGGGTCGTGACCATATCGTCGATGTCGGTCGGCGGCACCGGCGCCGGCCCGAAGCGGGTGTCATCGTCGACGATCACCTCGTAGGTGAGGCCGCGATACTTGCTCGCGGCCACAACGTCGACGCGCATCCCGCTGGCGTCGGGGGTAAACGTAAACGTCGCCCGCTGGCCGGAGCCGATCTCCGTGCCGTCGGCCTCGTTGACGGGGATCCAGTTGTCGGCGTCACTCATCGGCGTCGACCCCCAGGGCTACCTCGGCGTGGCGCCGAGTCTCTTCCTGCGACATCTTTTCGCAGTCGTGATCACAATCCATCGGCCACCTCCGTCACTGCCCAGTAGAGCAGCAGCAGCGTCGACGCTGTTTGGAGCGCCAGCTCCACGTCGGCGCGCGTCCACGACGTGCCGGCGAGCAGCCGGTCGATCCCGCCGCTCTCGGACATCGTGGTGACGGCGCCCCCGTTGCCGGCTGCCTGCGTGGTCGCCATCGGGGCTCCGAGCGCGGGGCTCCCAGTTACCCTTATCTGGCCGGTCGACTCGTCGGAGGGCACGGGCGACCCCGTGACGGACGGATAGTTTCCGTCCGAACCTCCGACAGTCGTGATCGATACCTGTCCGTCCGTCGGAGACACGAGACCGCCCTGCATGAGCGGTTAGACCCGGTCGCTCGTGTCCTGACTGACAGCCGTGCTAAGGCCCTCTACCTCGGCGACCTGCGCCCGGTTGATCGGGACCGACACCAGCATGTTGACCGGCACCGGATCGTTGTCCGGATCGCGGCCGGCGTTGAACGGTCCGTCGACGGTCCACGTCAGCCGCCAGTCCTTCGGCACCGTCCCCTGAAGCGGGCTCTGCATGGGCGGGATCTCCAGCGGATCCCGGTTGGGCTCGCGCCGGTTGATGAGCGCGGCGTCGTGCTCGATCAGCGTCTCGCTGTTCGAGCCGCCCGGGCCGACCTTCCGGAGCTTCACCTGTGCCTGCGTCGCCGGCACGTAGTAGACGACGAGGTCCTCCTGAGCGCCGCTGTCCGTGTAGTCGATCGCGTCGTTGGCGTAGTCGATCGAGTCGGGCTGCACCTGCGCGCCGTCGGCGTAGAGCACCACGTCGTCCGAGACGTCCGAGGCGATCAGGTTGTGGTTCAGGTTGAACGTCTGCTGATTGCCCGACCCGTCCGTGGTGAAGCTCTCTCGGGCGACAGGGACGATCCGGTAGCGCGCCCCCTGTCGAAGCGCGAACGGCTGCCGCGCCTTGTGGCTGAGAATCACCGACTGGCCCGAGCCCCCGGAGTGCGCGGACTCCTCGAACTGCCCCCGCCGGAGCGTCGCCGTCTTCGTTGGGATCTCCGCCAACTGATTGACGATCTCCTGCATCTCAGGGCATGGGGCTCTCGTTCACGACGGAGCCCTCGATGTAGAGCTGGCTGTTCGACCAGTCGATTTCTTCGCTGCTGTCGATCGACACGTAGAAACTGTCGATGTCGCGAACTCGGAGCGCCGACCCGAGCAGCGGCACCTTCACCGCGTCGATGAACTCCTCGTCCTGCTGATCCTGGATGCTGAGGTTGTTGTAGGGCTGGATGTTGTCGCGAACCTCGCTCACGCGGTTGCGCTGCTCGTCGCTCGGCCGCTCGTACTCGAACCGGATCGAGGTGCCGATCGGGAGGTTGTTCCCCTGGTCGTCTTGCAGGTCCGCGTAGATCGGGATGCCGGGCGCCGAACCGCGCGCCGCGGCGTTGAGGATCTCCAAGAACAGGCCGTCCTCCGGGGAGATTTCGAGGATCGGCGACGCGCCGTCCCCGGTGTTGTTGGTCTGCTCGGTCGCGTACTCGTGGATGTTGGAAAGATCCTGCATCGATCAGGCACCCGCGTTCTCCACCGTGCTCTTGAACCCGACCCGCTCGGCGAGCTTGATGCCGGTGTGGCCCATGCCGCCGACGGCCACCTCGGAGTAGCCCATCATCGCGGCCGCCGCTGCGACCACGACGCCGTAGACTTCGTCGGGCAGGTCGAATCGTGAATCTATACCGTTGCGGAGAACTACGGCCGCGGCGAGGCCGCCAAGCACCATCGCGGCCTCGGTCCACATGTCCGTATCCCCGACTGCGTCGAACGCATCACCAAATTCTGCCATGTTGCGCTAAGAAACCGGCGCGAGAGAGACTTAGGCGACCGAAACAGAAACGCGGTGATGTGCGGTAAATTGCCGTGGATGGCGGTGTTACCAATTCTCTCGCCGATCAAATCTGCTCACGAATCGTTTTGACGAACGAACGGACTTCGTCTCTGTTACCACCCGACTGGATCCGCCACTTCTCCGGTTCCTGTTGTATCAGTCCCGTTCCACGCAGTTCAAAGTAGGATTCTGCTGATCTCTTCCATCGTTTATAGAACCAGTACGGGACGATAGCGACGCCGAGCGACAGAAATGATATCGGAGGTGCGATGTTGATCAAAGCAAAAGAAGCCAGTAGAACCGTTCCGATTGTGGTCAGTATGGAGTAGCCGAGTAGAGTTTCGCTTTTATCCGTGTTTGTGAGGCTAATACCCGTAATCTCGTCAATAGAGATGTCGTCTAACTGTTCTCTATTATTATTTGATCGATATTTTATAATCCGCTCGTCAGTACAGACCCACGCCCAATAATCGGTAGTACAATAGTCCAATACCTCCTCGTCGGACGTTATATGTTGTTCAACCCCCATCAGACGAATTGCTTAGTTTCGGGGTGAGTATGGTTATCTACCACCTCCTTAACGCCGTCGCGGTCGTCGATCGCCTCCAGTAGCGACTCGTTGAGATACATGAGCGACTGGTAATCATCCTCGGCATCGTTGATCTCTTCTTCCCAAGCTTCGCGCTCGCCGGGGCGGAACACGTCTCGCTGGTCAAACTGCTCGACCAGCTCGTGCAGGTCTTCCGCGTAGTACTCTCCGAGATTCATCGACCGCTGCCTCCGTTCCCTCCGCCAACCTCGCGCTTTCGCCGGTCCACTTCCTTCCTCACGGCTGCCTCGACGAGTTCGAGCCGTTGATCCCGCTGATAGGACTCAAGCACTTCGTCGAGAATCGGATCGACGTGCTGGCGCATCTTGATCGCGTGTCGGATCCACTCACTTTTGCTGTCCCCGTAGGACAGTTCCGACTCAATTTGAGCCTCAAGTTCGTCGTCTAACCGGAGGCTGGTGCGTCCCATGTGAGAACATCATACTGTAATACTGTAATACTGGCGTTTGCCGGCTATTCTGGCACCCAGTAAGTCTGTCATACTGTCCAACAGAATTAAGTTAAGACGTTATTAATAGAATATCGCAATGGCACAAGCCAACCAAGGCAGCCAGTCGCGAACGAGGTTGAACGTACAGCTTTCAGATCTCCGGAAAATGGAGCTTAACCGGATTGCCTACGAGCTGTCGGAGCCGGGAGATCCGGTCACTCCGTCCGAAGTTGCTCGCGAGGCGATCGAGGACTACGTGCAGAAGTTCGCAGAAGACCCGAATCGCTGCGATCCGCGTGGACGCGGCACGTTCGGCGGGGAACAGTTCCTAGAAATCGACGTCGATGAGGGGACCGCGTGATGACTCCAACCAAAGACTCCCCACGCGCCCCCTCTGAACGGTCGAACGCGAGAAACGAAAAGCCATCGGAGAGAAGAGCCCGGACGCACTTCGACGCTCGCGACGTGCTGGCGGGCAGGCTCGACGGAACGACCGTCGCGCAGGCGGTGGAGGGCCGGAGATGACCCGCACGGTCACCGTCGAGATCCGGTCCGCACAGGGGACCGATATCGTGGACCTCGAAGCGTGCGTTCTCGCGACCGACGCCGCTCTGGTCGACCAGGCACGACAGCAGGCGGGTGTCTCTGGAGGTGAGTTCAAGCAGGGTCAGGTGATCGCCTGATGCAGCTCGAACTTCACGATTTTGAGCCGGACTTATCGAACCTCTCGGAGGCTGAGCGCGACGCCTACGAGGCGGTTCGGCTCGGCGACCTCGGCCCCCGCGAGTACCAGCGCGATCGCGGCTACTCGTCGCCCGGGACGGTCTCGAACCTGCTGGCCCGCGCCGAGCGGAAGATCGACGGAGGAGCGACATGAGCGACCTCGAAACGAAGATCGTGATGACCCGCGGCACCGGCTCCGCCGACAAGGAGAAGATCACGACGAAGGTCACGGCGCCGGACGTGGAGACGCTGTCCGAGCGCGTCGACGACGTCCGCGAGGAGATGGAGGAGTGGGCCGACGACTTTCGGAAGATCGATCCGGAGCGACCCCACCGACCGCCCGACAACCAGAGCCAGCTCGGAGGTGAAGCGTGAGGGACGATCTGATCCCGATGGAGCCGGAGGAAGGCGTCGACCGCTTCCTCTCACACCGCGCCCCGAAGTGGCGCGATAGCACCTACGAGAACGCTGTTCACCGGATGAACATCTTTCTCGACTGGTGCGAGGAGGCCGGCATCGACGACCTCAACGACCTTACGGGCCGGGACCTCTCGGACTTCGTTGCGTGGCGCCGCGGCGACGTGGCGCCGATCACGCTTCAAAAGCAGCTTTCGACCCCGCGAGTGTTTCTTCGCTGGGCGGCGAACACAGAGGCCGTCCGCGAGGGACTCGCGGAGAAACTGCAAGCACCCGACCTACCTGACGGCGCCGAGTCGTCGGACGTGGTGGTCGAACCGGAGCGCGTCGAGTCGATCTTGGCGTACTTGGACCGGCACGACTACGCGAGCCGGAAGCACGCGATGGTCGCCCTGCTCTGGCGGACCGGGATGCGACGAGGGGCGATCCACTCACTCGACGTCGACGACCTCCGGCCGGAGGACGACGCGATCGTCATCCGACACCGCCCGGAGGGGGGCACGAAGCTCAAGAACGGGAACGACGGTGAGCGGTGGGTGTACCTCGGTCCGAAGTGGTACCAGATCGTCGAGGACTACGTTTCACAGCGACGACTCTCGAAGACCGACGAGTACGGCCGCGAGCCGCTTCTTACGACGCGGAACGGCCGACCTCATCCGACGACGATCACAGACAACTGCTACCGCGTCACTCGCACCTGTCAGATGACCGGCGAGTGCCCGGTGGGTCGGGACATCGAGGAGTGCAAAGGGACGCGACACCCTGGCTACTGCCCGGTCAAACGCGGGCCGCACGCGTTCCGCCGGTCCGCGATCTCGGAGCACCTACGACTCGGCACCGATCCCGACGTCGTCAGCGAGCGGATGAACGTCTCGCTGAAGGTCCTGTATCGGCACTACGACGTGCGAACCAACCGCGAGAAGATGTCCGTCCGGAAGGACGAGATCCCAAGTCAGTCATGAACGCAACAACCGACACGACGAGCGATAAGTTACAGAGAAGACACAGCAAACCCGGATATAACCTTCCCCGCGAGTCCATAGACGACTCTCGTTTCTGCGAAGGGACCCAAACGGGGAGAAGAAGAGTCGTCTATCCCGTTTCACACCGGAGAAGTCCGGAAAAAAGACGATCGCGGAATCGAGTGAAAGAGGCCGCCGCATCATCCCCTCGCCGTCCGGCGAAGGAACTGCGGGGTGGTGAGGCGTGAGAAGAGACGGCGATCCTCTCGGCGTCGATTTCGGAAATCGCGCGCGAGCGGCCGCCACTGACTGACCAGTCAGTCGAGCGGCAGAAACAAGACAGTATTGCTGGTAAACTGCGAAAATGCGGCAGATCTGTCTGGTTGATCGGACGAAATCGCCCCGAAACGGGGGTCGGTGCATCAACATTTATCACCGTGTGCGGTATCGGTTCACCACGATGGAAGGAAGCCAAACGGAGGACCTCGACGACCTCCCGCCGAGCGCCAAGCTCGTCTTCAAGGTGCTTGAGTACAACGGACCGCTAACCCAGAAGGGGATCGTCCAGGAGTCGATGCTGTCGGCCCGGACCGTCCGATACGCGCTCGAACGGCTCGAAGAGATCGACGTCGTCGACGAGGACGTCTACTTCGCCGACGCGCGACAGAACCTCTACAAGCTCACGGAGCCCGCACAGGAGTTCACCGGGGAGGAAAGCGAAACCACCTGTACCGCCGACTGACCGCCGCTACTCCGCCCGCTCGTCTGCCGCGTTCCGCGCGCCCCGCACCGCCTCGGCGATCGTGAGCGCGATGGCGACCAGCAGCCCCGTGGTCGCCGCCAGCACGAACGCCAGCAGCAGGAACCAGACCTCCTGACCGAAGAGCGGGTACTCGCGGGCGTCGATCACCGGGCCGAGCAGCTCCAGGACGCGAACGAGGTACAACAGGACCGCGAGGAGCGCCCCGGCGACGACGCCCACCCGGACGTTCCGGTAGAACGACAGCGACTCCAGGAGGACCAGCATCGGCGGCTTCGAACTGTCGTCGCGCACGCCCGAGCGTTGTCGTCGCTCGCGCAAAGAGGCATCGGACCGCCTCCGGAAACTCTGTCCGCCGCTCGAAGCCCGGACGATCTCGCGAGAACGCCGTCGTCGACACGCCCGTCACTGCTCCCCTCGACGATGAGACGCCTCTCGGTCGCGTGACGGGCGGCCGCGTTACACCCGATCGAGGGGATCGAAGTCGTCGTGGTCGTTGTCGCCGTTCCCTCTGGATTCGTCGACGTGGGTGTCCGCGCCGTCCCCGCGGTCCGCGTCGAGCGCCTCGACTTCCCTGGCGTCGAGTCCCGCCACGAACCCGGAACCGAGCCCGTAGGTGTCGCGCACCGTCTGCGCGAGCACGCCGTCGCGGTCGAAGACGACGTAGACGGCGACGAACTCGTGGGCCGCCGGGCGGAGCACGAACACCTCGCGGGGGTCGTCGTCCGCGCGGGAGGCGTTGACGCGGGCGACGAGCGGTTCGATCGGGAGCCGCCCCGCCCGCAGATCCGCGAACGTGTCGCTCCCGGGAGCGTCCGCGAACAGGTACAGCGCGCCGTTGGGGTCGCCGTCGTTCGACCGGGTCGTCACCGAGCCGACCGCCTCGCCCTCCGCGCGGACCGCCCGCCACGCCTCGACGGCGGCCTCGAACATCCCCTCGACGTCGTCGGCGAACCGGAACCGCGTCTCGCGGACGACGTCGACGTCGACGAAGCGCGCGGACCCGTCGGTCCACGCCAGCGTCGCGTCGACGACGTAGCCGGGTTCGAGGGCGGCGACGCGCTCGGCGAGGTCGCCCTCGTACGCCTCTGCGGTCGCGTACAGCGGGTCGTAGCGCTCGGCCGCGCCGGGTGCGGTCGGGTCGACCGACCCGTCCGGGATCTCGACGAGGACGAACTCCTCGGGGGGATCGTCCGATCCGCTCGGCTCGTCCTCCTCACGAGGGTCGACCGGCTCGGTCCACTCGTCGGCCCCGGCCGGTCTGTCAGACCCGGCCGGCCCGTCGGCCCCGATCGGTCCGTCGGTGTCGGCGGTCTTGGCGGTATCGGCGCCGCCGTCCGCCTCGTTCGCGGTCGCGTCGATGTCCGGCCGGGGTCGCCGGTCGTGGACGCGGAACCGGCCGCTCGTCGTCGGGTCCATACCGGCGGATCGGGCGGCGGGCGGATAAGCCGGTCGAAATCGGGTGCGTCGCACGGGTTCTCCGCGGGAGCCCGGACGAGGAGCCGCCGTTCGACGCCGGATCCGTGTCGTTATGGGTCGGGCGACCCAACCGCCGGCAAATGGGGATCCTCGAGGACAAGTCGAACGCCCGGCTGTTCTACAAGTACCTCTCGAAGGTGTACGACCGGGTCAACCGGTTCAACTGGACCGAGGAGATGCGCGCCGAGGCGCTGTCGTGGCTGGAGTTCGGCGACGACCCGACGGTGCTCGACGTCGGCTGCGGCACCGGGTTCGGCACCGCCGGGCTGCTCGAACACGCCGACGACGTCCACGGACTGGATCAGAGCGTCCACCAGATGGAGAAGGCGTTCGAGAAGTTCGGAAAGCGCGGCCGCGTGAACTTCTACCGCGGCGACGCCGAACGGCTCCCCTTCCGCGACGACACCTTCGACATCGTCTGGTCGTCGGGCTCGATCGAGTACTGGCCGAACCCCGTCGAGGGGCTCAGAGAGCTCCGCCGGGTCGCGAAGCCCGGCGGACAGGTGCTCGTCGTCGGCCCCGACTACCCCCACAATCCCGTCCTTCAGCGGGTCGCCGACGCGATCATGCTCTTTTACGACGCCGAGGAGGCCGACCGGATGTTCGAGGCGGCCGGCTACGAGACCTTCGAGCACCACGTCCAGCGGGCGACCCCGCGGAGCCCCCGAGCGATCACGACGGTCGCGCGCGTTCCCGAGGAGTAGCCACCTGTCGGCCGCGTGCGGCCCCGTCGGACACTGCGGCGTCTCCGTCGCGGTCGCATCTGCCGGGCATCCTCCGCCGGTCACCCTCACCTCAGGTGTTCCCCGGCTCGACGACGGTCTCCAGCGCCGCGATCGGCCGGCCGTCGACCGCGAGTTCGACGGTGACCGTTCGTCCGGGCGCGGGGACCGGGTCGTTCGTCCCCGCGATCCGGAACGACGTGGAATCGCCGACGCTGAGGGTCTCGTCGCCGGCGGGGTTGAACGCGCCGGTCGGCCCGGGATGGAACCCGGCCGCCGAGAAGTACGGGACCGCGGGCTGTCGGGCGAGCGGTTCGCCGTCGACGCGGACGCGAACGGTGAGTGCGGTCGCGTCGATCGGGTCGCCGCCGCGGTGCGTGATCGTGATCTCGTCGCCGACCGCCGACAGCGACAGCGACGCCGTCGGCGGGGGGTCGCTCGGGGCGGCCAGTGCGACGGTGACGACGCCGCCCGCGAGGACGACGGTGATCGCGAGCAGCAGCACGCCGGCGACCGGCGCGATCGCGCGGCGATCGTGGGGCGAGCCGGGAGAATCGTGCGGGCCGGGGAAATCGGGTCGAGGCGAGCCGTCGCGGACCG
Organism: Halorubrum sp. CBA1125; assembly: GCF_009742825.1. Lineage (GTDB taxonomy): Archaea > Halobacteriota > Halobacteria > Halobacteriales > Haloferacaceae > Halorubrum. The sequence goes on along the minus strand of NZ_WPCE01000021.1, from coordinate 808 downwards.
AAGGGATCGAGTCGAGAGACACGGCGGCGGTGGGGCGGTATGTGGGATAAACCTCCGGAGGGGAACAGCCGCGGTCGGACTCCCGGACGGCTACTCGTCTTCGGCCGCCGCAGGCTGGGGCGTCGCGAGCGGATCGAGCCCGTCCACGACCACGACCCGGGGCTCGTCGACGACGGTGACCCGGTAGGTCACGACCGGCGAGATCGTCCGCACGACGCCGTCGTCGTCGGTCGCGCCGATCGCCACGCTGTCGGCGTCACCGACGCTTTTCGTCACGGTGACGTTCGGAACCGGCTCGCCGGTCTCCTCGTCGCGGACGGTCACGGTGACCGGCCCGCCGCCGTAGCTCCGGTCGACGGTGACGGTGAACCCGTCGCCGCTCTCGGTGACCGTCTCGGTGTCGGGGAACGTCGAGAGGTCGATCCGCTGGTGTTCGACGAACACCTGCTCCGTCCCGCCGCTGACGAACGCGCGGAGCGTCCCGAACTCGTGCGGGATGGTGACGCGCTGGACCGAGCCGGCCCCGAAAGCGTTCGGCTGCCGCAGGGCGGCCGTCTCCGGGTAGGCGGTGGTGACCGTCTCGATCGCGACGTCGTTGGAGATCGGCCCGCCCTCGCGGTCCCAGCGGTCGGTCCGCACGACCTCGCGGACGTACTGGCCGTCGGCAATCGCCGAGAGCACGACACCGTTAGCGGTCGATTCGACGTAGATCTCGGTCGCCGAGACGTCGGCGGCCGCGGTCGAGCGGGCGAGGTCCCGGACGGGGCCCTCGTACACCTGTAGCGCCACCTGGAGCTCGTCGAGCCGG
>NZ_WPCE01000286.1 GCF_009742825.1 Halorubrum sp. CBA1125 | reverse complement strand
GGACGCCGGCGGCGTCGCTCGACCGCGAGAGCGCCGCGAGCGTCCGGCGAAGCATACCGGAACCCAGACCTGCGAAACGCATAAAGGGTGGCCGATCGGCGCGGGCGTCCGTCGGGTCACCCGGGTGTCGGGCGCGCTCGTTGATCGCGGAGTTCCGGACGGCCGTCGAATCGATCCCGCGATATCGCTCCGATCCTGGGTATTCTCATCATTCCTCGAATACGTCCGAGCGTTTATAATACTCGACGGAGTAATGCGACCCGGCCGCGCGGGAGATTCGTGTGCCTCTGACAGCCTTCACGGTCGCCGGCCACGGCGACCGTCCCCGTCCGCGGCTTTCGGCGGGTCGATGGACGTTCGGCCGGTATCGATTTATTCCGCCGCGTCAACGGTCACGCATGACCGACGAGCGAGCGAGCGAGCTGGAGCCGGCGCTCCGCAGCTACGGGATCAACGTCGAGTCGATCGACGTCGGCGACTCGCTCGATCTCACCTATATGACGGCGTTCCCCGGTCGGGAGGTCCACCACGGCGAGATGGGGCGCGCGCTCAACGCCCTCATCGACCGCGCCGAGGAGGACGAGTGGGACCCGGTCCGGGTCGAGGCGACCGTCGTCCGATCCCCCGGAGACGTCCTCGGGACGTGGCACGCCGAGCGCGAGTGGTTCGAGGCGCTGCTCTCGTACGACGTCTCGGAGACCGAGTTCTCGACGCGCGTACTGGAGACGCTGACGGACGTAGACGAGGCCGAAGCGTGACCCGTCGGACCCCGATCAACCGGGCCCAGCGTCGGCTCGACCGGCCGCCGCGCGAGCGGTTCGCCACCCGCGCGCTCGCGTTCGACGTCGACGGCGACACCTGCCGCGGAACGCTCTACCTCCCGGCCGGCGAGGACGCGGGACTCCCGGCCGTGGTGATGGCGCCGGGGCTTGGCGCCGAGCGGAGCTTCGGCTACCCGGCGGTCGCCGAGCGCTTCGCGGACGCCGGCTACGCGGCGTTCCTCTTCGACTACCGCGGGTTCGGCGGCTCCGACGGCGCCTCGGGGGCGGTCCACCCCGGTCGCCAGCGCGCGGACTACGAGGCGGCGATCGACCGGGTCCGCCGGGTCGACGCCGTCAGCCGCGACCTGGTCCTCTGGGGGCGCGTCGCTGTCGGCCGCACACGTCCTCGCGCTCGCGGCGGAGCGCCACGACGTCGACGCAGTCGTGGGGATCGTCCCCATGCTCGACGGCCGCGCGATCGCGAGGCGCCGCGGGTGGGGCTACCCTCGCGCGGGCCGCCCGGGCCGGCCGGTCCGCGACCTGCTCGGACACCGATTCGGCCGCGGGCGGACGGTCCCGATCGTCGGCGACGCCGGAGAACTCGCCGCGATCACCGAACGCGGTGCGAAGCGCGGCTACCTCGACCTCGTCGACCGCGAGTCGGCGTGGCGCAACGAGACGCCCGCGCGCTCGCTGCTGCGGGTCGCGAACTACCGGCCGGTGGAACGGCTCGAGGAGATCCGCGCGCCGACGCTGCTTCTGGGGGGAACCGACGACGCGATCGTCGACGCCGAGTCGGTCGTCGACGCCGGCGAGTCGCTCTCGCGCGGCACGGTCGTCGCCATGCCGGCCGACCACTTCTCCGTCCTCGGCGACGACTTCGAGCCCGCGGTCGGCCACCAGCTCTCGTTCCTGCGCGACGTGTTTTAGTGACGGCGGCACCCACCGCCGACCATGACCGCGATCGCGCTGTTGAGCGTCGCACCGGTGATCGAGGGGAGCATGGCCGGCGAGGTCGCGAAGGCCGTCGCCGCGCTGGAGGACTTCGACGTGAGCTACGAGACGAACCCGATGGGGACGGTGATCGAAGCCGACGACGCCGAGACGCTGTTCGCGGCCGCCGCGGCCGCCCACGCCGCCGTCGACGGCGACCGCGTCTCGACGGTGCTGAAGATCGACGACAAGCGGGACAGCGAGGCGTCGGCCGCGGACAAGGTCGCCGCCGTCGAAGAACACCTCGGGCGGGAGGCGAAGCGGAAGCGGTGACCGCCGAATCGCCGAGGAGGGGTCGCCGCCTCCGGACGGCTCACCCCTTGATGTTGCAGACGGGGAACGTCCGGGCCACCTTGTCGCCGATGCCGAGCTCGTCGCTGACGCGGATCACCTCGTCGATGTCCTTGTACACGCCGGGCGCCTCCTCGGCGATCGTCGCGCCCGACTGCGCTTTCACGTAGATCTGCTGGTCGGCCGCGAGGTTGTCCTGGACGTCGCCGCCCCAGAACTCCTGTTTCGCCTGCGTCCGGCTCATCAGCCGCCCGGCGCCGTGGGCGGTCGAGCCGAACGAGACCGACATCGATTGGTCGCCGCCCCGGAGCACATACGAGCCGGCGCCCATGCTGCCGGGGATGATCACGGGCTGGCCCACGTCGCGGTAGACCGCGGGGACGTCCGCGTTGCCGGCGGGGAACGCCCGCGTCGCGCCCTTCCGGTGGACGTACAACTCGCGCGCCGCGCGGTCGACGGCCGCGTCGCCGACGGCGGGGCGCCCGTCCGCGTCGACGCCGACCTCGTGGGTCTCCTTCTTGC
>NZ_WPCE01000070.1 GCF_009742825.1 Halorubrum sp. CBA1125 | reverse complement strand
GGAAAACGTGGTTACAAGCCCACGCCGTCTGGTGGAATATGCTTTAAGTTTAACACGACGCTGATACAACGTCCGAATCTTTGAGTTCTACTGTCAGATAATTCGTTCCGCTGTCCGTTCCAATACGAAATGACTGGACCTGGACTATAATCGCTGTTTCGTCATCCGTTGGTGTCGGTTCATCCCCGGTGAACAGACAAATGGTCTTAGAATCACCTGCCGGTTTGGTTACCACCCACTGATCGTCAGATCTTCGGACCTGAATTTTTCCCGTCCCGCCAGATCTGTACCAAACTTCAGCCATATGCTCTCTTCAGGGGATGCGTGTTTCAAGCTACCTCACAATAGTTTCAACGGGCCCTCTTTCTCTATCTCTCCTGACCCGTTCACAAGGAAGTAGAGATCAATCCACTCTCGCCCCCCATCTCGACAGAAGACGGGAACACACGTGGTGGTATGCTCGTACCGTCGTTCACACCTCGTTTCGATCTGATCTCGCGTCCAGTCCCCTTCCTGTTCCAGATCATATCGGTTCCGAACCTGGTAGGAGTATTCGTCAGCTGCAGCTTTGATGACCCGCAGAGAGAAATCCTGTGTATCCTTGAACGTGAACGGGCCGCTCATCTCCGAGGCACGACTCAAATCACTCTCGTCAACGCCGTCAAGACATAGTTGGTTCTCCGCAACAGCGCGGAATGCTTCGAGTTCAGGACTCTTCTCGACGAGCACACTATGGAGATAGTTGTGGATGACCTCGTCGTATACGTCCAGCTCGAATTCCTCTTCCGGCGAGACGATTTCCAGTTCGGCCCCGGTCTGAGCCACTCGCCGGCGACGTGGTTCGAGTAGCGGACATAGGAACGCGAGTCGATCCGAGTGGAGCAGGTAGGCGTAGCTGAACAGCCGGGATCGGGACGGGGATTCCTTCACCGGATCGTGCCCTTCGGCGTAGTACTTCGAATCCAACACGGCGAGAGTCTCGTCGCCTTCCTGAAGCGCGTGATCGGGCTCGTGGTAGATCGAACCCTCTCCCTCGAAGGGCTTCACCGACGGGGATCGAACGGGGGTTACGTCGTCCAAGTCTCCGAGATGGTCGTAGGATTTGATGTAGTTGAGTTCGCGCTCGATGACGACCTGGGAGTACTGCTCGAAGAGCGACTCCATATTCAGGACGTAGTCCACCACCAGCTCCCGCGGCCCGTCACGCAGTTGTTGACCGAGAGATGACGACATAACCGCCTTCGAGACATCGAACGCCTTCCGGTAGTACTGGCGCTGTTTCGGGAGATCAGTCAGCGAGATCTCCCGGTATTCGTCCATCCGGTCAAGCCCGCTATCGACGCCCATACTCTCCAGTCGCTCTACCTCGCGGTGGACCTCAGAGAATATCCGATCGTACGCCGGATGGTGGTTCTCGGGTGATTTCTGTCTGAAGAGTCGAAGGAGTGTTTTCCCCGCAAAGTGGAGTAGCGAATTCACCGCGTTGTTGTATTCCGTCTCGTTGTGAATCCACTGGGGCTCGATAGTTCCGCGAGCGTGGTTCAACAGTGTCTGCTCGACATCGATGTTCCCGCGACCGTCCAGGCTATTCGTCCGTTTGATGACTAGGTCACGGATGTACCCGTTCCGCTGGATGGTCTCCAATCCATCGAGGTAGTTGATCGCCAGAACGACGAATACGTCTTCGAGATGAATGTCGTCAGAGAGGAAGTCCTGTAGCGGGATGCCGTGGTATTTGACTGACCGATTCTGGTCGTAGACGGCCAGCAGCATATCGAAGATGTACTCCCAGTCGATCTTCGGGTCGACCTGTACTTTCGACGAGGGCGTGAGACTAACGACGCCGACGATGTCCGTCGCTTCGACGTGGAGTATCTCGTTGTCGTCGCCGTCGACCGTGACGGTCACGACCTCGTATTCCTGATCGGAGTCGAGCGCTTCCTGACTTTTCGTGAAGACGCCTGGACTCTCCTGAGTAAATGACGCGCGACGAAGCTGGTCTGTGATGGAAGACGGACAGCCCTCTATTCGGATTTCACCCCGCTCGGGGATGTTGAAAGTGTCCTGCCCGTATTCGTAGACTTCGTCGACGGTACTCATTACTCGTATGAACCCATCTGCCGCCGCTCCTGTTCGAGTTCGCGTTCGGCCAGTTCAGCAGCAGGCGACAGATCGAACTCCTCGAATTCTCCGTTTAATGCGCGGTAGTGTTCCGCGATCCGCTCGATCTGCGGGAATGCCGCGGCATTCAGCAGGCGAGGAACGATGTATGTGCGGAATGCCTGGCCGACTGCGTCCGTTTGGTCGTACTCGTACTCGCCCCCCTCACGACACCCGACGCCCAGGAATACTGCCACGTCTCGGTAGTGCATCGGGCCGAACCGCATAATCGGCCCCTGCGAGGTCGCTTCGTTCCCGTGATTGATCCCTTCGTAATCTCGTTCGAAGAGCCGAAGAATCTCGTTCTCGTCGAGATCCGTCTCACTGGTGATGTGCGTGGTGATCCAGTCCTTGAACAGTTGGCGGCGTTTGTCTTCCTCGTACTCGTCCAGCTCGATCATCGCAAACCGGCGGGTGATCGCGTTGTCGAGTTCGTTCACCGTCCGGTCCGACATATTCATCGTGCAGATGATGTTCACCCGCTCGTCGAGTTCGATCGTCTTCCCCTCGTCAGTCTCGAAGATCGTCTGGTGAGGGTTCTCGATAGCCGTGTAGAGAGGACCAAAGATCTTCGAGATGTCTGCTCGCGTGATTTCGTCCAAGATAACCCCGTATTCGACATCGAATGCGCGGGCACGCTCTACTGCTTCAGAGACACACCCCAACTTCGTTCGGTAGCTCAGCGATTCACCGGTATAGTCCGGGCTGACACCACCGATGATGTCGGACGGCGTCCACGACGGCGTCGCCGTATTCAGACTGTAGCCGATGCTCGTTTCTCGGGCGAGCTGCTTGGCGAAGGTCGTTTTCCCTGTTCCGGTCGGCCCGTAGAGGACAACGGGCTTTCCAGCCTCTAATGCAACCTTCGCATTTCGCTGGACATCTCGCGGAACCAGAATTTCCTCGGGCGTTTCGTCGCCTCGTAGACTCACAAGACGCTTGAGACGATCGGATGCAAGTGGTGATTCAAGGACAGCTCGACGAACCTGGCCGAGACCACGCTCACCGTCGTGTAATCTGTCGAGTTCTTGCTCTTCGATGAGATACTCTAGTACTTCTTCGCTTTCCGCATCCTCGATTGCGTCAACGACATCCTCGGTAACACGTCGAAGAATCCCGATGTTCTCTTTCGCCTCTTCGACAGTATAGCCATCCGACGAACTACTCATTATGACATACAGGTGTAGTGAGGGATATAAAAACCATTCCTCGAAAATTGTCTGTTATGGCTTACGTACTTCTGCCAATATTATGGAGCCCGGGGTGGACAAGTCAATATGGACGAAGCAACAGACCCGGAATCAGAGTGTCCGATACGCGCGCTCTATTCAGCACTTGCCTGCCGAACTACTCGGCCTCTGTTAGTAGTGGTGTAACCGATACAGAGAGTGGATTCAGCAGTCGGCAATCGTTGGGTTCACACAGAGTACTGTGAATCAGTAGAACTGATTATTTGTCTCTTGACCCGTTCCCAGTGAACTCTACTGAAACTAATTGTGTCTCCGAGAAGAGAGCAGTCTCACGATAGAAGTCCGAATAGGTCTGAGAGTACGTAACCTCATGGTCTGGATACCAAGTAGCGAGTGTTTGCTGAATATCTTTAATCTGATCGAGGTTCTCAGGTGTACTGAGAAACGCGTTTGTCAGCACCGGGTTGCCACCCTGTTCGAGGGAGACATCAGCAACAGAAAATCCATGATCAGAGAGTAACTGCGTTACCCGTTCAAAATCGTTGTTAGATTGCTCAGTAGGTGTGGTGGGGAAAACCTCGACATCCAAAATCGTCGGTTGCACATCTTCGTCGTGACTGTTAGACATGCAACCAAAGACACCTACTGTTGATTTAATGTTTGGTGTACGGCCTGTACTGAGCGATCACAGCAGGCTCAATCGGACTATCTCTCGTGCAAGATTCGCGCTGTGTACCTCGAATAGCTAACGGAACAAATCTATGAACTAGCAAATCCACCCGTGGTCGGTACGCACCTCTCAACAATCGGCTGTTCCAGAGGGAGATATATCTGAAAAGAGAATTTTACAGATCCGATCAAACTCAATTCTAATCGGTCACAGGAAACGGTATTACACCCAAGTTTCTTGTCAGCCTTGCTTCTCTAAGGTAGTATGTCTTTTTCCCAGGTATTCACTGGTTCTACGTTCTCACTTTTGGAGCACGAGGCATTTGAGAGCGTGGCCGGACTGGCTGGTGATCAGCCGGAAAGTGTACTCTATATCGGCCAGCAGGAGCACCCGAAGGAAGTTACGAGGAAGCGATGGAAGAATCACGGGCAAGCGGCGTGTCTCAGCGTCAAGACCTTCGATGATGTCGTTTCGGAGTGCTACGAACGCGAGCAGTACAAAGGGCGGGTGACCCACATTGATAGGCCACTTCTGTTTCGACTTGTGGAACTCGGAGTCGAAGAGATAGAATCACGAGACAATCCGTTCCATACCGGTGATCAGTTCCCGCGTGCAGGCCTCATTGATGCGGCAGAGAATCTCTATACCGAACTCGAATTTGCTGGCCTGCTGTCTTCAGAAGCGATGCGTGAGCGACTGCTCGAAGAGGGTCTAGACGACCGAGCCCACCATACTGCAGAGCTGGCAGAGGGTATCGAGACGGTTCGGCAGAAAATCTTGGCTGACGAACTCCCTGACACGTACCGGACAGAGCGGATACATCACGCTGTCACGATGGAGACGCAGCTTGACGAACTGCTACCGGCTGTTGATGCGGTCGTGCTCGGCGGGTTCACACAGTTCGATGCACTCGAACGCGACTTCTTGGAACGCATCAGCAATACGTGGCCTACGGTCGCGTTACTACCGACGCAGGCCGATTCGGATACTGTCTCCGGGGTCGATCGAGGTGCCGCTGGGGCGCTCGAAACGTATCTCGAACTTGGATTCTCACAAGACCACTATGAACCGGACGCAACGTCACCAGCAGACTCTCGACGACGTGTCACGGCTAATCTCTATCGGCATCCTGAGAATGCACCCCCAACGGATGATATTGATCCGGCAGCGCTGGAGCTCTCTTACATCGAAACAGAAACGGTTTCAGATGAAATTCGACTCGCGGCGAGGCAAATCCGGACCCAGCTCGCTGACGGCGTTGAACCGAGTGCTATCGGCGTTGTGCCGACGAGTCCGACCGAGTACGCCGATCAGATTCAGGAGTCATTCGAGACGTATGAGCTCCCGTACACGATACAGACGGAAATCCCGCTTACAGAGACTGCACTGGGAGAGGTCGTTGAGTCGATCTGTGCGCTTGCTAGCGAGCCACGGTCGATAGATACAGTTCTCGCCCTACTCACGAATCCCCTTGTTTCAGTATCGGACGAGGGGGAACCGATTGATCATCACGAACTCACACGAGTTGCCGCTCGTGTTGAGACCACTGGCCTCGATGGAGTTCTCGAACACGTTGACGATACTGTCGCTGCGACTATTGAGTCGATCGTCCAGGACGCAGAGGCGCTGTCGACGGTAGAGCTTGAATCGCTTCCCGGCCACGTGGATGCACTTCTCGAACGGCTTGGGGCGTTGGCAACCTTGGAGAGTGATGACGTATCGTCCGAACTTCGGGCTCGTGAATCAAGCGCCAGGAATCGACTTGACCGTGTGCTTGAGACGCTGGTGCTTTCAGCACCGGTTGCGGATCTCGACATCGGTGATCCCACCGACCGGCTCGAACGGGCTCTTGCTGGGGTGTCGATTCGTGGGAGTGGCCGTCCGGACGATGAGAGTGTCGTCGTCTGCGGGTTGGGTGAAGCGTTCCTACACGAGTTCGATCACGTCTATATGCTCGGTATGACTGCTTCGCATTTTCCCTCGGATATAGAACGACTATCGTTCGCTCGACCGATCTACGAGGCCCACCCTGACTTCGAGCAGAAGGATGCCGGGAAGGAAGCTCGCTACCAGTTCGGTGCGATCGCAGCAAGTGAGGCATCGATCCAGTTATCCGCTCCACAGCGTAGCCAAAACGGTGACCCATACGTCGAAGCTGACGTGCTGACCGAACTCCGTCGGCTCATCGACTTCAACGAGGTAACAATCGACGGAGACGACGCTGTGCCGGGAAGTCAGGAAGATGTTCAGCGGGCTATCGGCAACGTCTGGGGCTTGGCATCAGACTCCCGACGAGAGGCCCTAATCGACGAGGCAGCTGACGCAGGGACCTTCGCCCCCGACCAACATACCCGCATCAGAAATGGCGTAGAGTGCTCCTCAGCGCGAGCAGACGCGACACTATCGCCGTACGACGGCAAGCTCTCTCCAGAGACAGTCGCGCAGGTTCACGCAGCGACCGAGCGCAAACCCTACAGCCCGAGTCGGCTCGAAACCTACGCTGCGTGTGGATTCAAGTACTATATGCGACGAGTTCTCGGGATCAAAGCCCCGGACCCACTGACGCGAGAACCAGATCCTGGCGTTCGTGGCTCCTACATCCACGACACGCTCGAACACTACTATCTCTCCCTGCAGTCAGAGTCTGGTGAGCCCGTCAATCCTGGTGGCGATTTCGATGAGCGCCAGAACCAACTCCTTGAGGTCGCTCTCACCCGACTCGATAACGCGTTCGCCGACTATCCAGAAACTGCATTTCATAACCAGTGGCTCACGTCAGTACTCGCCGGGCTCGGGGCTCCCGATGAAAACGTCTACTACGGGCCCGAGGGAGAAACGGACGAAGGGAAGCCAGTCGCCCGAGGGCTGTTCTATCGATTCCTCGAACACGAGTTTGAGGAGCCTGCGAAAACGACTGGCCGCCCGACGTGGTTCGAGGCACGGGTCGGCCAGCCGTACGACGCCGGAACGCCAATTTCAGATGACCCGGCGATTATCGAGACACCATATGGGTCAGTCCCGGTCCATGGACTGATCGATCGTGTGGATACCGTTCCTGGAACGAACCCTCTCCAGGCAGTTGTCCGGGATTACAAGACTGGAACATCGATCCCCGGCGAAAGCGAGGCGCTACTCGGCCTGAACTTCCAGCTGCCCCTTTACGCCTTGATGGCTGAAGATGCCCTTGATGGGATTGAGACTGTCGGAGCGGCCTACTATCAGGTCTCTCCGCCAACGTCCGTGAACTCTCGAAGCGGCCAGATCACGTCACAAGAGATGGCTACTTGGCAGGGAAGCGACGATGTAGAGACGCCGCTGCTACGTCATTCGTATCCTCACTTTGAAACGCACGAAGCGTTCCGAACCTTCGTCGAAGAAACGACTACGAAGAGACTCGGTGAACTTGCAGCCGGAATCGAAGAAGGCCGCTTCCAACCGACGGTACTCGATCCGTCTGATGCGGGGTGTCGGTACTGCGACTATGTTCACGTTTGCGATGTCCGGTCTCATCAGCGACGGGAGACAATCGAGCACATCGACGACGATGGAATCTCGGCGTATGTGCCACCGATGGCCCGTGATGTCGATGCTGAAGATGTCGTGGGGGTGAAGTAACGATGGTTTCGTACGACGATCTGACCGACGAACAGCAGCGGGCTGTCGATGCGCTTAATCGAAACGTGACGCTCACCGCAGGTGCAGGGACAGGGAAAACCACGACACTGACGGCCCGATACCTGCGGATGATCGAGAAGTCACTGGAAACGGCCACTGACGGGGGACAAGGAAGTGAGGTTCTCCTGCCCGAGAATATTCTCACAACGACGTTCACTGAACGGGCAGCGAACGAACTCAAGGAGAGCGTCCGAGGCGAGATCACAGATCGAATTTCGTCACTGGAAGTTGACGAGTTCGAAGCGTGGCGGACGGTCGCTGATGAACTCGAACACGGATACATTCACACGCTACACGGCTTCTGTGCTCGACTCCTTCGAGAACACGCGTTGAGCGTTGACGGCCTTGACCCTAGCTTCGATACCTTGGATGAAAACGAGACGACGGCACTCATCCACGATACCGTTGGCACGGTCCTCGAAGAACACGAGAATCACGACGCGGTCCGAACGCTCGCGCGTCGATTTTCTCGTAATCAACTGCAGGACGTTCTGACCGACCTCGTAAATGAGCGGCCGGAGAGCATCGAATGGGCCGAACGGTGGGCCGACGCGACCGAGGAAGAATACATCTCGTTCGTGGAGTCCGAACTCCATCCTATTGACCCGGACGAGGCAGCCGAAAGACTCGCTCATCCGGAGTTCACCGAGGCCCTTGCAACGCTTCAAGAGATGGTGGAAAACCCCCCGGATATTTCGACAGAGGGAACAGCCTGGAAGCGAGCTGTGGCGATCTTCGAGATTGTTGGTGACGACTTCGACGACGGCGTACCAACTCGCTCAAAGCAGACGACAATCTCGAAGCTCAGTATCCATCTCACGAAAGGGAGTGGCGAGCGCTATGCCGACTATACTGGAGCGAAGACACATTGGGGGGACAGTCCGTGGAAAGACGAGTTTGATGCAGCGATAGAGCAGCTTGTCGAGACACTCCAACCGGAAGACTACGCGGTCAGCGTCGATCCGGAACTGGAAGCGAATAGCTTCCCGCTGGTTCAAGCATTAGCAGAGTTGACGCTCCTCGCTATAGACGAATACGAAGATCGAAAGCGTAGACAGAACGCCGCCGATTTCTCCGATCTCATCACGTATGCCGTTGAGTTCCTTGACGACGAGAGAAACGAGCACGTCCGGAGAGAGCTTCGTGAGCAGTTTGAATACGTTATGCTGGATGAATTCCAGGATACTGACCCTCGTCAGTGGGATCTCATCAAACTCCTAACAGCAACTGAAAAGGAGACATTCGACGCACGGAATGTCTTCGTGGTCGGTGACGTGAAGCAGAGCATCTACCGGTTCAGGAATGCTGACGTAACGCAGTTCAAGGAGATCGCAAAAAACGCTCGAACAGACTATCCACGAGGAACCAGCACCTGAGAGTGATCAAGAGGATGATCAGCTTACCACGAATTTCCGGACACTCCCCACAGTGCTGGAGACAATTAACGAGCTGTTCCAGGCTGTCCTCGACGAAGACGGAGAGCCGTACGAAGCAGAACCACAGCGATTGACCGCAGCGCGAGAGGATCCAGCAGACATCGGGAGTGCCGAATATCTCCTCGTACCCACTGACGCAGAGCTTCGAGACGCCCGGTTCTGCCACTATGAGGAGTTCGCTGATGCTGAACCCGAGAGCGATGTCGAATTGGAAGCGATGGCCCTTGCGGCGCGCCTCTCACAGGTGCTTGCTGAGCCATACCAGGTCTATCCCGAGGACTCCGAGTCTGACGAAGAGACGCCTGAACCGCGTGATATTGAACCGAATGATATTGCAATCCTCATTCGCAGTCGCACCCACCTCAAGGCCTACGAGCGAGCGCTCGACGAGGCGAAGGTCCCGTATTCTGTTGCGTCCGGAATTGGATTCTACGAAACGACCGAAATCACCGCATTGCTGAATCTGTTCCGGGTACTTGCGGATCCGCAGGATGAGCGCGCTCTGTACGCCGTGCTTCGATCACCCTTGTTCGGATTCACCGACGATACCCTTGCACAACTCAAGATCCACGATGCGACACTGTGGGACGCCCTTGCGACGACAGATGCAGAGGAGTTGACTGCAGCCCACGACTTGCTCTGTAAGTGGCGTCGTCGTGCTGGCCTCGGTGATGATGGAACCGCCGGCTTCGACGGATCGTGGGCTGCGTTCCTCACCGATATTCTCGAAGACACGGGGTATCTGGTGAGTGTTAGCGCCGGCGATCGCTCTCAGCAAGCGATGGCGAACGTCGAGAAGTTCCGGGAGCAACTGCGCGGCTGGAGCGACGATGGTGTTCGCAGCCTCACGACGCTCGTGAACCGGATCGAACGTCGGGTCGAACTCGGGGGACGCGAGAGCGAAGCTGAAACGACCGATGAAGGTGTTCAGATTCTCACGATACACGATTCGAAGGGAATGGAGTTCCCGTTCGTGGTTGTCTCTGAACTCAGTCGTGGATTCAAGGACGACGCTGCGCTCGGTGGTGGGAAAGTCGAGTTCGAACGTGTGGGCAAGGAACACGCGGTCGGGATGAAAGCCCCGAACCCGGACGACCCGGTCGAGATGCAAGACACGATTGCCCGTGAAACCGTGCGGGAGCGTCGACGGCAGGAAGAACGGGCCGAAGAGAAGCGGGTGCTCTATGTGGCTTGCACCCGGGCTCGGGATCACCTACTACTGTGCGGGCATCACGAACTCGCTGATGATGCCGAAGAACTGTCGCTTGCCGCAATCGCTGACGCGGATCCAGAGTCGGCATCGAGTTGGCGAGATTGGGTGCAGCCGGCTCTTCTCCCCGGCGAAGTGTGTAGCAAATTAGATTCTGAGATCACAAGCACCCGGTCATACGGTAAGGGTTCGTACCGGGTTTCGTTGCCGACTCCCAGAGTTGAGCTTGAATCGGATTCGAGGGATGTGGATCCAACAGTGGAGCTGTCGCCGGCTCCGCCGGAACGTGACATCACATTCCGCTTGTCAGCGACTGATCTGGCTGCACTACTCGACGGATATGGCGAGTTGGAAGTTGATAAGGAGACTCGAACGGCCTTCGTCGAGAAGGCGGAAGATAGCCCAGACGATCGTCACGGAGAAGATGATTTGGCAGGGCAGGACAGTGAGAGCGAACCCGATCACGAGCAGGAGTCAACGACCGGCGAGGCGGGGATCGCTCCGAGAGTGTTCGGAGAGATGGTGCACCGGATTTGTGAGCTACGCCCCCCGGAATCACGGTGGTCGAACCTTATGGAGCAGACCCTGGTTGACGAGGACGCAACCGTAGAACTCACCGATGAGCTGCAGCGCCGCGTGAGTGAACACGCGCAACGAGGAATCGAATACGTTGACCAACAGGCCGCGGAAGTTGAAGTTGAACAACAGTATGACGAGCTGTACGTCACTGCGGAGTTCGATCGCGGCGAGATAGCCGGCTACATCGATCATCTCATCGTGAGCGACGATGCGTACCACATCATCGACTACAAGACGGGAGCTGTGACGCCAGAGGAGATCGAAGAGGATGCGAAGTACTACCAGAACCAGATGAAGGCCTACGCTGTTGCCCTGCATCAACAGCAAACTGAGCGACCAGTCCGCGTCTCTCTCGTTTTCACCGATATTGACGAAGTCTGGGAGATCGAGTGGAGTACGAATGAAATCGAGTCTATGAAGGAGAATCTGGAATCTGATTTACTAACCCGAATCTCCAGAACCCTTCTGTTTCCGCTGGAAACGCCACGCATCATGACGTTCTGATGCGGAGTACTGGATAGAAATACAAGTCTACTGTTAACTGCGTATCAAACAATCGGGTGCAGACATCGTCGTGTTAACTTAAGCATGATTCCACCAGACGGCGTGGGCTTGTAACCACGTTTCCGCGGTCGGTGGGTCGACGTGGCTGAAACAGTTTGAGAATGAATAGATTCTACGTTCTACCTCTCTAAATATACGTTCGACTGAGTTTCTGAAACCGTGTTGTTGAACGCGGTAGCTGAGGTTTTCTCGTCGGAGCCCACCGATCAGATCGTCTGCGTCATCAACGAGAAACACAGCGTCTGCGACATCATGTTTCTCGGTGAGCTCGGTGAGAAACTCTCGTGCGATCGGTATCGTATACGTTGGAAACAGCCGTGAGTGGAGGATTCTGTTCGTTTTAGGATCGACTGCGGCGTACAGCCAGTACTGTTCATCATTAATTCGGATCGCCTTTTGATCGACAGCAACGCGATCCGGGCTTTCGCCACCAGCTGGCTGTAGATTGGCTTTCTGCACCCAGTTGTGAACCGCGACTCGACTTCGTTGGACACCCAATTCCTCAAGTAACAAAACTGTATTCGAAAGAGAGAGTTCTGCGAGATGGTGACGAATTTCCTTTTCAATAATCTCGCGGGGTGTCCGCTCTCGTTCCACAAACTCCAAGTTGATCCACTCGGTAGATTCAGTGAGGCGGACGATTTCTGGCATAGGCACTAGAACATCGCTCCGCCTCATCGTTAACTTAACACCGCGGTTGATGTCCTACCATACTTTTTTGTATGCTCACCGAGACTTTAGCGCTAGCGAATCGAATGACGGCGTCGACCCCCGTTCGGAAAGTGAATGAGATCTTTCGCGCGCAGCGGGAGTTCTTTATAAGGAACCCGACGCTGTCTGTTGAATCTAGATCGTTCGGAAAACGAATGGGCGCTGCAGGATTTGAACCCGCGACAACTTGGTCCGAAGCCAAGCACTCTATCCAGACTGAGCTAAGCGCCCGTACGAGAACGGTATCGCACTGACGATGTTAAGTCCCGCGATTCGGTATGGGAGATTCAGTCGACCCGCAGTAAGCGACGGGGCAAACCCGGTGTCGACGGCGGAGTCAGCGTCGGCTCCCGATCCTTCGCGCTCGCCCCGGAGAGGTGGAAATTCGTCGCTGTGCGCGACGATCAAAAAGAATATTATTCGGACCGGGTATGGTTCCCGTAGTGGATGTGTCTTGGTCGCGCGGCCTCACAGCCGAACGAGTGGGCCGAGTCGCGCCGTTCGTCGCGGAGGTGCGCCTATGTATGACCTGAGGCCGCACGTGGACGTCGACGTCGAGCCGGGAACGAATCTCTTGGTCACGGGACCGCCGCTCACCGGAAAGCGGTCGTTGATGATGGATATCCTCGCGGCCGGGACCGAGGCCGGCGACGGAGCGATCGTCGTGACGACCAAGGACGGCGCAGAGCGGGTGTTGAAAGACTACGCGAAGCGGACGCCGTACGAGGGCGAGCCGGTGGCCGTCGTCGATTGCGTCACCCGCCAGCAGGGCGTGAACGATGCGCCGGAGTCCGAGCGGATCAAGTACGCCTCCTCGCCGGTCGACATGACCGGGATCGGAATCAAGCTCTCGGAGTACCTCCAGGCGTTCGGCGACCGCGGCATCGAGCGGAACCGCGTGATGGTCCACTCGCTGTCGACGCTGCTCATGTACTCGGACCTCCAAACGGTGTTCCGGTTCCTCCACGTGTTCACCGGCCGGATACAGAGCGTCGACGCCCTAGGGCTTTTCAGCATCGACTCGACGGCGCACGGCGACCAGGCGATGAACACGCTTAAACAGCTCTTCGACGGGATCGTCGAGGTGTCCGAGGACGGCGACCTCGACGTTCGGCTGGCCTGACCGGCGTCGGGCCGTCGGCTGCCGCCGTGTTAAGTTAAGAAACGAAGGCGGGACGAGGATTCAGTGCCTATGCCGAAAACCGCCCGCCTCACCGAGTCTACCGAGTGGATCGACTTGGATTTTGTGGAGCGAGAGCGGACACCCCGCGAGAT
>NZ_WPCE01000158.1 GCF_009742825.1 Halorubrum sp. CBA1125 | reverse complement strand
CGCTCGCGCTCGCGGCGGCCGACGTGCCGACCCCGGCGACCGAGGTCGCGTTCACGAAGGAGGCCGCGCTGGAGGCCATCGAGTCGTTCGGCTACCCCTGCGTGCTCAAGCCCGTCGTCGGCTCCTGGGGCCGGCTGATGGCGAAGATCGACACGCGGAACGCCGCCGAGGCGATCTTAGAACACAAGGAGACGCTCGGCCACTACGAGCACAAGGTGTTCTACGTCCAGGAGTTCGTCGACAAGCCCGGCCGCGACATCCGCGCGCTGGCGGTCGACGGCGAGCCGATCGCTGCGATGACGCGCACGTCCGACCACTGGCTCACGAACGCCGCGAAGGGCGGCGAGACGAAGTCGTTCGACCTCGACGAGACGGCGCTGGAGTACGTCGAGCGCGCCTCCGATGCGGTCGGCGGCGGGCTGCTCGGCGTCGACCTGATGGAGGTGGGCGGGGCCGGGTCCGGCGAGTACACCGTCCACGAGGTGAACCACACGGTCGAGTTCAAGGCGCTCGACGCCGCCAGCGACGTGGACGTGCCCGCCCGGGTCGTCGACTGGCTGGAGGCGAAGGCGGCCGCGGCAGGCGACACCGACGGCGACGCCGAAACCGACGAGGTGACGCCATGAGCACGAGCGACGGCGCCGAATCGAGCGCGGCCGCGGCCGACGAGACGTACACCGCGAGCGTGATCGGCGGCACCGGCTTCACCGGCGGCGAGCTGTTGCGCCTGCTCGCGGGTCACCCCAACTTCGACGTCGTCCAGGCCACGTCGCGGTCGGCGGACAACATGACCGTCGGGCGCTCGCACCCCAACCTGCGCGGGCTCGACCTGCGCTTCTCGGACCCCGACGACCTGGCGTCCGTCGACGTGCTGTTCTCGGCGACGCCGCACGGCGTCTCGATGGGGCAGGTCGACGAGTACTTCGAGGCCGCCGACACGGTCGTCGACCTCTCCGCGGACTTCCGGCTCCCCGCGGCCGAGCTGTATGACGAGTGGTACGACGGCCACGAGTCGCCCGAGTACTTAGAGCGCGCGGAGTACGCGCTCCCGGAGCTCAACCGCGAGAACCTCGCCGGCGCCGACCTGATCGCCGGCGGCGGCTGCAACGCGACCGCGACGATCCTCGGCTTGAAGCCGCTGGTCGATTCCGGCGCGCTCGACCCCGAGACGGATCAGGTCGTCGTCGACGTGAAGGTCGGCTCCTCGGAGGGCGGCGCCGGCGGCGGCGCGGCCTCCTCGCACCCCGAGCGCTCGGGCGTCGTGCGCCCGTACGCGCCCACGAGCCACCGCCACGAGGCGGAGATCGAGGCGTACCTCGGGCTCTCCGTCTCGTTCACGGTCCACGCCGTGGACATGGTTCGCGGGGCGTCGGCGACCTGTCACGTCTTCCCCGACGAGCCCGTCTCGAAGGCGGACCTCTGGGGGGCGTACCGCGGCGCGTACGCCGACGAGCCGTTCATGCGGATCGTCTCGGGCGGCGGCGGCGTCTACCGCTACCCCGAGCCGAAGTCGGTCGCCGGCACGAACAACGGCGAGGTCGGCTTCGAGCTCGACCCCGGCAACCGGCGCGTCGTCGTGTTCTCGGCGATCGACAACATGATGAAGGGGTCGGCCGGGCAGGCCGTCCACGCGGCCAACGTCGCGCTCGGGCTGCCCGAGACCGCCGGCCTGGAGTTCCAGGGGCTCCACCCCGTGGGATCGCCATGACGGGTGGCAGCGACGCGGCGACGGCCGACGGGTCGAGTGACGCCCGCGAGGCGACGACCGACGCGGTCGCCGACGGCGGCACGCCCGCCGCCGACCCCCCCCGTCGTCGTCAAGATCGGCGGCGCGAAGGCGGTCGACCCGGCCGGCGCGGTCGGCGACGTCGCGCACCTCGCGGCCAACGGGCGCGACGTCGTCGTCGTCCACGGCGGCTCGACGGTCGTCGACGAGACCATCGAGCGGCTGGGCATGGAGCCCGAGTACGTCGAGTCCGCCTCCGGCGTCACCGGGCGGTTCACCGACGCGGAGACGATGGAGGCGTTCACGATGGCGATGGCCGGCAAGCTCAACACCGAGCTGACGGCGCAGTTCCGCGAGGCCGGCGTCGACGCGGTCGGCCTCTCGGGCGTCGACGGCGGGATCCTCTCTGGGCCCCGGAAGTCGGCGGTTCGCGTGGTCGAAGACGGCAAGAAGAAGATCCGGCGCGGCGAACACTCCGGCCGGATCGAGTCGGTGAACGCCGCCCTCCTCGGCGGGCTGCTCGCGGACGGCTACACGCCGGTCGTCTCGCCGCCCATGGAGGGCAAAGAGAGCGACGGCGGCGTGACCCCGGTGAACACGGACGCGGACCGCGCGGCCGCCGCCGTGGCCGGCGCGCTCGACGCCGACCTCGTCCTCCTGACGGACGTGGCCGGCGTGTACGCCGACCCCGACGATCCCGAGACCCGCATCGATTCGGCGGCGACGCCCGACGAGCTGGACGCCGTCGAGGCCGCGCGAGGGGTTCATGGGCAAGAAGGTGATGGCCGCGAGAGAGGCGCTCTCGGGCGGCGCCGGGCGCGTCGTGATCGCCGACGCCAACGCCCGCGACCCGATCGTCGCGGCGCTGGGCGGCGACGGGACGACGATCGAACGGTCGGCGCTCGGCGACGCCGACGGCGACGCAGCCGGCGACGACGACGACGAGACCGACGGAGGTGAGACCGCGTGAGCGGATTCGTCTTCTCGGAGAAGCCGATCGAGATCGCCTCCGGCGACGGGGTGTACCTCACCGACACGAGCGGGACCGAGTACCTCGACTTCGGCGCGAGCTACGCGTGCACGCCCGTCGGCCACTGTCACCCCGCGGTCGTCGACGCCGCGACGAGCCAGCTAGAGGAGCTCATGTACGTTCAGGCGTCGTACCCGCACGCCGCGCGGACCGCGCTGTACGAGCAGCTGTCCGCGGCCGGTCCGGGCGACGTCGACAACGTCTGGCTCTGTAACTCCGGGACGGAGGCCAACGAGGCCGCCCTGAAGTTCGCCCGGCACGCGACGGGCCGCGAGAAGATCGTCGCGACCACGCAGGGGTTCCACGGCCGGACGATGGGCGCGCTCGCGACCACCTGGAAGCAGACGTACAAGCAGGGGTTCGAGCCGCTCGCGGGCGGCGTCGAGTTCGTCGAGTACGGGGATAGCGACGCGATGCGCGAGGCGGTCGACGAGGACACCGCCGCGGTCATCCTCGAACCGCTCCAGGGGGAAGGCGGGATCAACCCCGCGCCCACGGCGTACCTCGAGGCGGTCCGCGAGGCGACCGAAGCCGCCGGCGCCGCGATGGTCTTAGACGAGATCCAGGCGGGGCTCGGTCGGACCGGGTCGCTGTGGGCCGCCGAGCGCCACGACGTGGTCCCCGACGTGCTCACGACCGCGAAGGGGCTCGGCAGCGGGCTCCCGATCGGGGCGACGCTGTGTCGCGACTGGATCGCCGAGGACGCCGGCGACCACGGGTCGACCTTCTCGGGCGGGCCGGTGGTGTCGGCCGCGGCGGGCGCGACGCTCGACGTCATCGAGCGCGAGGCGCTGGCCGCCCACGCCGACGAGATCGGCGCGTACCTCCGCGACGAGCTCGAATCGCGGCTCGGCGACGACGTCCGCGACGTCCGCGGCGACGGGCTGATGATCGGCGTCGAGGTGAAACGCGGCTCGAACCGGCTGCTGCGTGACCTGGCGCTCGACCACCAGATGCTGGCGCTGCCCGCGGGGCGGACCGTCCTCCGGCTGCTCCCGCCGCTGACGATCGAGCGGGAGCACGCCGACGCGGCCGTCGACGCGATCGCGGAGGTGGTCGGGTGATGTCGACCGGGAAGGAGCGCGAAACGGACGAGTCCGCCGCCGAGTCGTCCGCGGCCGGCACCGACGTCGTCGCCGGCGGCGGCTACCCCGAGGCCTGCGACACGCCGGCCCGGAAGCTGCTGTACGACATGGTGTCGATCCCCTCGCCCTCCGGCGAGGAAGCGCAGGCGGCCAAGCGGCTCGTCGACTTCTTCGAGGCGAACGGCCGCGAGGCGTGGATCGACGAGGTCGGCAACGTCCGCGCGCCCGCCAGCGACGCCGTCCTGTTGACTTCCCACATCGACACCGTGCCGGGCGACATCCCGGTCGAGGTGCGGCCCGCCGGGGAGGACGACGAGATCGGCGAGCCCGGCGAGCCCGTCCTCTGGGGCCGCGGGACCGTGGACGCGACGGGACCGCTCGTCGCGATGGCGGTCGCCGCGGTCAAGACGGGCGTCTCGTTCGTCGGCGTCGCCGGCGAGGAGACCAGCTCGCGGGGCGCCCGCCACCTCGTCGCGGACCGCGGCGCGCCCGAGGCGGTCGTCAACGGCGAGCCCTCGGGATGGGACGGGATCACGCTCGGCTACCGCGGATTCCTCGCGGGGACGTACGTGAACACCAGCGAGTCCGGCCACACCTCGCGGCCGGAGCGGAACGCGATCCAGCACGCGATCGACTGGTGGCACGGCGTCGAGGAGACGTTCGATCCCGCCGACGCGGACACGCCGGTCTTCGAGCAGGTGACGACCAAGCCGGTGTCTGTCGACGGCGGCCTCACGGACGACGGGCTGGCCGTCGAGGCGACGATGGACGTCCAGCTTCGCGTGCCGCCCAACCGGACGGTCGACGAGATCCACGAGCTCGCGGAAGGCGAACTGTCGACCGGGTCGGTCCACTGGAAGGAGCCGATCCCGCCGGTGATGGAGAGCCCGCGGACGGAGCTCGCCCGGGCGTTCCGCGTCGCGATCCGCGGCGCCGGCGGCGACGTGCGGCTGCTCCGGAAGACCGGCACGAGCGACATGAACCTCTTCGCGGCCGCGTGGGACTGCCCGATGGTCACCTACGGCCCGGGCAACTCCGACCTCGACCACGCGCCCGACGAGCGGCTCCCCCTCTCGGAGCTGGACCGCGCGACCGCCGTGTTGAGCGACGTCTGCCAGGACCGACCGTAGGCGTCGCGGCGCGGGCCGCGACGCCGCCCCCTTCTGAGCCGGTCTTGGACGCGACCGGCGACTGACGACCCCACTGCCACCGCACATATCGAACGCCGACCGACGACCCGACGGAGCACAGACCGAGCACGCGACGCTGCCGTGCGACCCGATCACACCACGACCCACACGAGATCCGAACCGACCGCTCATGCCACTCGCCACCGACGACTTCCTCGACATCGACGACGTGACGCCAGCCGAACTGGACGCCCTGCTCGACCGCGCCGCCGCGATGAAGGCGGGCGAGACCGACCCCCGGCTCACCGACGCGACGCTTGGGATGATCTTCGAGAAGCCCTCGACGCGGACCCGCGTCTCCTTCGAGACGGGGATGACCCGGCTCGGCGGGCACGCGATGTTCCTCGGCCCCGACGACATCCAGCTCGGGCACGGCGAGCCGCTGCGCGACACCGCACGCGTGCTCGGCCGGTACGTCGACGGGGTGATGGCGCGGCTGTTCGACCACGCCGACGTGGAGGTGCTCGCGGAGCACGCCGACTGCCCCGTGATCAACGGGCTCACCGACGAGGCGCACCCGTGTCAGACGCTCGCCGACCTCCTCACGATCCGGGAGACGGTCGGCGAGGACGCCACCGTCGCGTGGGTCGGCGACGGCAACAACGTCGGGCAGTCGTTCGTCGTCGGCGCGGCGATGGCCGGGATCGACGTCGAGGTTGCGACCCCGGCCGACTACGGGATGGACCCGGCCGTCTTCGACCGCGCGGCCGCCTTCGGCGCGGCGATCGAGCCGACGACGGATCCCGAGGCCGCGGTCGCGGGCGCCGACGTCGTCTACACCGACGTGTGGATCTCGATGGGCCAAGAGGACCAGCGCGCCGAGAAGCTCGCGGCGTTCGAGGGGTTCCAGGTGAACGAGACGCTGCTCGCCGGCACGGACGCGAAGGTGATGCACTGCCTGCCCGCCCACCGCGGCGAGGAGATCACGAACGACGTGCTCGAATCGGACCGGGCGCTCGCGTGGGACCAGGCCGAAAACCGGATGCACGCGCAGAACGCCCTGCTCGTCGAGCTGCTCGGCGCGGAGTGAGACGGCGGCGCGGGCGGACCGCGGACCGCGGTCGCCGGAGTCAGCGACGCGGCGGGGTGTTCCCCTCCGTGAGAAAGACGCTGTCTTTCGTCGGGTCGAAATAGACCTCCAGCGCGCGGAGGGCGCCGACGTACGCGGCGATCGTGACGAACACGAACGAGACCGCAGCCGGAAGCAAGATGCCGAGGACCATGGTCGGGTAGGTATTCCCACCCGGGGACAAATACGTGCTGGGCGTGCGGACGGCGCTATGTACGTGGAAGCGGATGCGGTGGCGCGCTCCGGTGAGCGCCCAGCGGGCGCGAACCGAGCGCGAGGGAGTCGCGAACGAAGTGAGCGACGAGGCTGGGGAGGCGTGAGGCTGCGGTTTCGGTGAGGTTGGGGCGGGACGCAAAGGGGCAGTCGCCGGCGGCGTTGCCGCCGGCTGCCAGCGGCGCGTCGTGCCTCGCTGCCGCGAGGAGGAACCCCACCGACGGCAAGGACCGCACGCGCGGAGCGCTGAGGACCGCAGCGAGGTGCGGAAGTCCTCGCGGCTGGGGCTTTGGAGGTGTACACCGCGTCGTCGACTACTTCTAAGCGAGCGGTTGAGGCTTTAGAGATAGACACTTGGCCAGCAACGATTCACAAATAGCCACCTGCAAAGCGTTTCATAGAACGGTTCATATGGCATTTCTTTCGCCTAATCAGGTCCACACTATCCGTTCGCTACCCGTGCTAGTGGTACGAGATCTCGGGTGGAACTGCTCGATACGAGAGTATCGTCACCGCGGAGAACATCTGCAAAACCCCAGCCGCTCGGCGGTACGTGGTCGACAGTTCCGCGGCGAATACGTCCAAAGCCCCAGCGGGAGGACTCGGGGGCCGTTGCTGCGCGCCTTGGTCA
>NZ_WPCE01000129.1 GCF_009742825.1 Halorubrum sp. CBA1125 | reverse complement strand
CGTCGCGGTTGTCGGCCAGCCAACCGGGCCCGACGAAGTGGGCGACGTTCCCCGAAACCTCGTTCTGGGCGGCGACGTCAGCCGGGGTCGTGACACCGAGACAGCCGGCGGTGCTCGCCGCGCCAGCGACCGTCGCGCCGGCGGCGGCCCGGAGGAGCCCGCGGCGGGTCGACGCCGGATCGGATCCCTCCTCCGCGTCGGAGACGGCGGTCCGGTCGTCTGAGCCTTCCGAATCGGTGTTCCGTGCCATCTACCCGCAGTAGCAGTGGTCGTCCATGCACCACGACGCCTCCATGTCGCCGAAGGGTATCCCGAGCGAGGCGAGCGACGCCTGAATGCTCGCCAGGGCGTCTTCCTGCGGGCGGACCGTGCCGCCGACCGCGCCGGTGGGCGCTTCTCCCGCCTCGACCGTCGCGACGACCTCGCGGCTCTCGTGTTCGATCACCGCGACCTGGTTGGCGTCCTGGACGGGGACGTACAGCTTCTCTCGGTTCGGCCCCCACGCCCCGGCGATGCTGCTCCCGCCGACGTCGATGGTCGTGTCGTACTCGTTCGCCTTCAGGTCGATCACGCCGACGCCCTCGCCGGGGATAAACAGGTACGCGGCCGTGTTGTCGGGCGCGACCTCGCTCGTGATCGGCGCGCCCGGGAGCCCGTCGTCGCGGGTGATCTTCGCGATCTCCGCCGGATTCTCGGGGTCGGAGATGTCCCAGACGCTCTCTGAGCCCTCGCGGGGAACCTCGGGGTCGCCGCCGAGCGTTCCTTCCCCGTTCTCGACGAGGAGGAGCTCCCCGTCGAAGGAGGCGGTGCACATGAACGGGAGGACGTTCCCCTCGGTGACCGGCTCGCCGGCGTCGACGCGCGTCACCGTCTCGAAGGGGTCGACGCTCACCACGCGGATCGCCTCGTCGGCGACGTCGACGACGAACGCGTAGTCGCCGTTCGGCCCGAGCGTCATGTCGCAGGGGCCGACGTAGCCGGTCTCGATCTCGGCGGTCACCTCGCCGAAGGCCTCGCTCTCGCGGTCGGCGTCGACGCGGAAGATCGCGTGGTTCTGGTCGCCCTCGGGCTCCATCCCCGTCGTCCCGCCGGAGGCGATCAGCAGGTGGTCGCCGTCGGGCGTCACGTTCGGGTAGTTCGGGCCGTATCCGGTATCGACGAACGCGAGCTCCTCCAGGGTTCGCTGGTCGAACGCGCGGATGCCGCCGGAGACGTTCAGCCAGAGCACGTCGTGGTCGGCGTCGATCCCGGTAGAGTACTGGTTCGCCGGGAACGAGGCGGTCGTCCCGAGGAAGGAGGTGGTGAGCAGCTCGTCCGTCTCGACGTCGATGACGGTCAGGGTCCGGTCCCCGTTATTGAACACGAACATCGTCGGCGCGGGCTCGTCGCCGCCGTCGCTCTGACCGGAACAGCCGGCCAGCGCCGTGGTCGCACCGACCGCGCCAGAGGCCTGCAGCAGGCGGCGGCGGTCGATCCCGTCGGCGAAGGGATTTCGGCGGTCGTCGTTCGCCAGGTCGCTCCCCTTCGACGGACGTGGGCCGGTCTCGATCGCGCCACATCCGCAGTCTTCGCTCATACCCTAGCGACGTGTCTCGGGAGTAAAGAGGCCCCGAACGCCCCCGTCGTTGCCCCGTGTGCCACGTAGCGGAAAATATTGCCTCCTGCTCTGACCGGAGGGGGCCGTTACCGTCTCCAGCGGTGCTTTATGCGCGGGAGCCCTTCGGTAGGGTGATGCTGCTCTCGCCCGTCGCTTACCTCGGTATCTCGATCGCCGTCGGGCTGTCGTTCGGCGTCCTGTTACAGAAAGCGCGGTTCTGCTTCGTCAGCGCCTTCCGCGACTTCGTCGCGTTCAAAGACACCCGCGTGCTGAAGGGGCTGCTCGCCGGTATCGCCGTGATGACGGTGTTCTGGAGCCTCCAGGCGACGTTCGGCTACTTCCGCGGCTTCTGGACGCCCGCGTGGGGGCTCGGCTCCCTGATCGGGGGGTTCGTCTTCGGACTCGGGATGACGCTCGCCGGCGGCTGCGCCTCCGGAACGCTGTACCGCGCGGGACAGGGGTACCTCCAGTTCTGGCTCGTCTTGCTCTTCATGTTCGTCGGGTACGTCCTCTTCGCGTTCGCGTTCCCCGTCGCCGAGACGTACTACTTCCAGACGCTGAACCCGTTCGAGGGGCAGACGCTGTACCTCTCCCTTCCCTTCTCTCCCGCCGTCACCGGTGCGCTCGCCGTCGCGCTCGGCACGCTCGCGTACGCGTTCGTGAAGGGGCGGAGCCAGCTCCCGGACGATCCCTCGGGCGGTACCGGCGTCGCCGCCGACGCGCGGGCACAGGCGGCGATCGGGGGGCTCGCGGCTGCTCTCGTCGGTCGCGCTCGGCCTGCGCGGCATCGCCGACGGCACGGTCACATACGTCCGCGGGGTGCGCGAGGACGACCGACCGCTCTCCGACCGGCTACGAGACTCGTGGGACGCGCGGACTGCCGGCGTGGCGATGGCGCTCGTCGCGAGCCTCTGGTTCTGGGTCCACGGCCACTGGGCGATCACCGGCAGCGAGGCGCGCTGGGCGGGGTACCTCCTCGCCGCCGCCGGCTACGACGTCGCGAGCGTGGAGTACTGGGGCTCGATCCTGTTCCGCGACGGGAACATCTCGATGACCATCGACATGGTGATGATCGCCTCGCTGATCGTCGGCTCGTTCATCGCCGCGTACGCCTCCGGCGACTTCCGGGTGCGGAAGCCGAAGCGCAACCGTGTGCCCAACTACGCGGCCGGCGGGCTGCTGATGGGCGTCGGATCGCGGCTCGCCGCCGGCTGCAACATCGCGAACCTGTTCTCGGGTGTCGCGCTGCTGTCGATCCACTCCTTCATCGCCGGCGCGGGGATCATCCTCGGCGTCTACGTGATGACCCACTACATGTACCGCGAAGTCGGCTGCGCGATCTGAACGGGGTCGCCGACCGGTCTGTGGGTCCAGTCGCGCGTCGTCGGCCGCGCGGTGAGGCGCGGTCGCCCGTCCGATCGCGCCCTTCCGGAGAGGATCCCCTTGATCGCGGGATCAGTCCGTCAGCGGATCGAGTACGACGACATCGTCGATCTCGAACCGGGTCCCGCCCGTCGAGGCGTCCGTGACCGTGATCTGCCAGTCGTGGGCCGCCACGACGCTCGCAACGATCGCCAATCCCAGTCCGCTCCCCTCGACCGCCGAGGAGTACCCTCGGTCGAAGACTGCGTCCCGATCGGTCTCCGGGATGCCCGGGCCGTCATCCTCGACGTAGAACCCCGTTCCGTCGCCCAGCGCGCCGACCCGAACTGTCACCCTGTCGCCCCCGTGCTCGACGGCGTTTCGAAAGAGGTTCTCGAACAGGCGTCGGAGCCGGTCGGGCGACGCCCGAATCGTGATATCCGCGTCCACGTGGAGGTCGGACTCAGCGGTTACGACCGACTGCCAACAGCGCTCGGCCACCGACGCCAGTTCGACCGCTTCGGCCGCTTCGACGGTCTGGCCCTGCCGAACCATCGTCAGGACGTCCGAGATGAGTTCCTCCATCCGGTCGAGCGCGTTCGCCGCCGTGGTCAGGTGTCGGTCATCGGTGGATTTTCGGACGAGATCGATGTAACCCTGCGCTACTCCGAGGGGATTTCGGAGGTCGTGAGCGAGCACGCTCGCGAACCGATCCAACCGCTCGATTTCGGCGGCGGTGCGCCGGCGTTGCAGTTCGTGTTCGAGCATCCGAGCGATCAGCTCGGCGAACAGCGTCTCCTCGTCACTGAACGGCTCGGTGCGCGGGCTCTCGGAGACGAAACAGACCGTTCCGTAGATCTCGTCGTTGACGACGATGGGGCTTCCGTGATAGCAGTGTATCCCGTGCGTATCGAACGCGGGGTCGTCGGCCCAGCCTTGCGCGGGGGCGTCGTGGAGCGCAATCGTGCCGCCGTCGGCGAGGACGCGCCGACAGTACGTGTTCCCGAGGTCGAGAACGAGACCGGGCGGGAACGCCCCGTCGGCCGGATCCGTGCTGGCGACGGTTTCCCAGTAGTCGCTGTCGGTGTGGATCTCGGTCAGGTGAGCGTTGTCGACGTCGAGATACCGCTTTCCGAGCGCGAGCGCCTGCTCGGCTGTCACGTCGAACTCGCGGGGCCGGTTCATCACCTCGTAGAGTTCCTGGCGAGCGTTCTCGGCGTCCATGTTGGGTGTCCATCACGGTCGGACGTAAAGAGATACGCCTACTGGTACTCAAGCTGAAATACGGTGTCAGTACTGTTGTGACGGCTCGCCGGTCCCCGTATCCCGACGGGCCGGTCACCGACGCGGTCCGTGAGATTCGTCGTGAAAGAGCGATCGAACCGTTCGGCAGCCTACGCGTCCGCGGCCGCGCCGGTCTCCAGTTCGAAGTCCCACTCCTCGTAGCCGCCGGCCATGCTGGCGACGAGCACGTCGTCCTCGACGCCCTCGTAGCTGCTTATTAGCATCGCGGCTTGCTTCGAGGACTGGCCGACCGGACACGCACAGACCACGTCGGTGTCGTCCCAGTCGATGTCGGGGACGCGCGAGGGGAGGTCACCGAGCGGGACGTTGATCGATCCGGGGATGTGGCCCTGCTCGTACTCTTCCGGCGGCCGCGTGTCGATGACGCGGATGTCGCCCGTCTGGATCCGTTCGTTGACTTCTTCGGGGGTGAGTTCCTCGACCATGGTTACTCCTTGCGCAGGTAGATCCGGTAGCGGCCGTCGCCCGACTTCCACACCTTCGCGGTCGCGTCGTCGCCGACTGCCTTCGGAACGTTCTCGGTGCTCGGGACGTGGTCGGTCTTCTGGACCAACACGTCGCCGGGCGAGAGCCCCGCGATGGCCTTCTTCGCTTCCACCTGCGGATACGGACAGACCTCACCGGTCATGTCCTGTACTTCGGTCGCGTCCTCCAAGAGTGCCTCGGCCGTCTCGTCGTCGAGCTCGTCCGGCATCTCGACGACATCGTCCCAGGATGGTTGACTCATAGATCTCCGTACGCCGCCGGCGGCTTAACGGCTTGCGTGACCGGCAGAGTTCTCCCGTTCCTCTGACGGGCGAACGGGACGCACAACCGCGAAAGACGCCTCACAGCGCCGTTTCCGTCGGACTCTTATCAGGGTGGGATCTACACCACGCATGAGCGAGTACGCCGTCGACGAATCGACCATCTTCGAGACGCCGCTCGTCGAGTTGGACCTGGGACTGCACTCGGACGCGACCGTCTACGCGAAAGCGGAGTGGTACAACCTCTACGACGCCCCGCACGGCGGCGGGTCGGTCAAATCGCGGATCGCGAAGGGAATGTTAGACGGCGCCGAGGAGCGCGGCGACCTCGAACCGGGCGTCACCGTGATCGAGCCCACCTCGGGCAACACCGGCAGCGAGATCGCCCGTCTCGCGAGCGCTCGCGGGTACAACGTCGAGATCGTCATGCCCGACAACGCTGCGGGCGGGAAGGTCGAGGCCGTCCGCGATGCTGGCGCCGAGATCCACTTCGTCGACGCCGACCTCGGCTACGACGCCGTCATCGAGCGGTGCGAGGAGATCGTCGCCGCCGACCCTGACCGCTATTACCGGCCGAACCAGTACGAGAACCCCGACAACCCCGACACCCACGAGCGGACGACCGCCCGAGAGGTCTGGGCGGCGACCGACGGCGAGGTCACCCACTTCGTCGCCGGCGTCGGCACCGGCGGCACGGTCACGGGCACCGGACGCGGGCTCACGGACCTGAGCGACGGTGACGTCGAGATCGTCGGCTTCGAGCCGGACGAGCAACTCCACGCCATCGACGGGCTGAAGTACCTGAAAACGGGCGACCACTACCACCCCGAGACGTACGACGAGTCGGTGCTCGACCGGACGGAGTACGTCGCGACCGGCGACGCCTACGATCGGGCGCGGGCGCTCTGCGACCGGTACCAGGACGCCGAGGTCCCGATCGCGGACCGCGGTCAGCACGACCTCGAAACCGTCCGCGAACACCTCCGCGTCGACGACCAGTTCGTCGTGGGCACCTCCGCGGGCGCCGGCGCGGCCGTCGTCGCCGCCCTCGACGAGGCGGACGAACTGGCGGACGACGACGTGGTCGTGTTCATGCTGTGTGACCGCGGAGACAAGTACGCCGACATCCCGCTCTGGGAGGACTACCTGTAGGTGTCGGCGAACGGCGAAGCGGTCGCAGAACGGTTCGCTCGTCGACGTCTCACCGACCGGCCGCTGGCCGTCTATCGGCCGCCGCTGGCCGCGGGGATGACGCGGACCTGCGCGTCGTCCGGCACCTCGGCGTCGAGTCCGTCGACGGGCGTGCCGTCGACGTACACGTTGATGAACTCCTTGATCGCGCCGTCCTCGATCACGCTGTCTCTGAGCTCAGATCCGTGCTCGGCCGCGTGATTGTCGAACAGTTCCCGCACGGTGTCGCCGTCGACCGCGACCTCCGAGGTCGAGGAACCGCCGACGAGGACGGCCGGAAGCTTGATCGTTGCCATACGCCGGCTACGACATCCACGCTAAAAAGGAGCGTGTCGTCGGCAACGCCGGCCACGGTCGCCGACGAGGCGGCCACGGCCACCCGCGAGCCGACCGCGGTCGCCGACTTCACGGTCACGGTCGGCATCCAGGCACACGGTTCGACATCCAGGCGGGTGGTCGTGCGGGCGCGACGCACCTCCGAGAAGGCGGCAGCACGCGCCGGTGGGCGGCCGGCTTAAGCGTGCGCAGCCGGTAGAAACAGGTGAATGAGCGATCTCGATCTCGACCCCACACAGCTCGACCGGTACTCGAGACACATCATCATGGACGACGTCGGCCCGGAGGGGCAAAAGAACCTCCTCGACGCCGAGGTGCTCGTGCTCGGCGCGGGCGGGCTCGGCGCGCCGATCATCCAGTACCTCGCGGCCGCCGGCGTCGGCACGCTCGGCATCGCCGACGACGACGAGGTGGAGCTGTCGAACCTCCAGCGTCAGGTGATCCATGGCGACGACGACGTCGGCCGCAAGAAGGTCGACTCAGCCGCCGACTTCGTCGCCCAGCTCAACCCGGACGTCGACGTCGAGAAACACGAGCTCCGGGTCACCGCCGACAACATCGAGGAGCTGATCGACGGGTACGACTTCGTCGTCGACGGCACCGACAACTTCGCCACCCGGTACCTGGTCAACGACGCGTGTACGCTCGCCGGGATCCCCTTCTCGCACGGCTCCATCTTCAAGTTCGAGGGACAGGTCACGACGTTCGCTGGCGAGGAGGACTCGCCGTGTTACCGCTGTCTGTTCCCCGAGGCGCCGCCCGCGGGGATGGTCCCGAACTGCGCGACCGCCGGCGTGCTCGGCGTCCTCCCGGGCACCGTGGGCTGTATCCAGGCGACCGAGACGGTCAAACACATCATCGGCAAGGGCGAGAGCCTCGACGGCTCGATGCTGTTCTTCGACGCGCTGGAGATGGAGTTCGACCGCGTCGAGATTCCGAAGAACGACGACTGCCCCGTCTGCGGCGACGATCCCGCCATCGAGTCGGTCCACGACGTCGAGTACTCGGCGTCGTGTGCGATCGACGTCGACGGCGAGGCGTCCGGCGAACCCGAAATCGAGGCGAGCAACTGACCGCGCCGGATGTCCCGCCCGTCGAACGGCTCTCGTTTCAGTCCGGTCGGGTCAATCGCTTTCAGTCCAGCGGGTCAATCGATGACAGCCCGTCGAGTCAGTCGGTGAGAACGACCGTCTCTTGCTCGAACTCGTCGCCCCGCCAGCGCCACGATCCGACGAACGGGTAGCCGTCGAGCGCGCAGATCACATACGAGTGGTCCGGCCACGTGGCCCGGGCGGCGTCGGTCCCGCTCGGGTACGGCGACCCCGTCGGATGCGAGTGGTAGAAGCCGACGACGTCCAGTCCCTCGGCTTCGATCCGCTCTATCACCTCGAACTGTTCTTCGGGGTCGATCAGGTATCGAATCTGAGGCGTCTCGGCGACGTTCTCCGTCCGGTGGGTTCGGGTGACCCGGCTGTCCGACGCGCCGTGCTCGCCGGCGAGGACGCCGCACACCTCCTCGTCGCCGCCCTCGTACGCGTGGTAGATCACGTCGTCGTACGCCTCGCGGGTGAATTCGATCACGCGTTGCCGGACGGCCGTCTCTCCAATAAGTGGCTCTGTTGAAATCTATCGTTCAGACATCGTTTCAACCGGAACAGCTGATCGCTGAAAGGCGCTAATAGGACGTGTCTTTGATTGGGACTGGATCGCTCGGTGATACATCGCCGTCACCGTGGAGAACACAACCAAAGCCCCAGCCGCTCGGCGATACGTGGTCGACAGTTCCGCGGCGAATACGTCCAAAGCCCCAGCCGCGAGGGCTCGGGGGTCTTGCTGCGCGCCT
>NZ_WPCE01000084.1 GCF_009742825.1 Halorubrum sp. CBA1125 | reverse complement strand
CTGGACATCCTCCACGAGGAACGGTCGAAAAACCTCAAGCTCAGCTCCGTCGGCAACCCCAATATGCCGGTCCCGAACGCGGTCGCCGCGCTCCCCGGGATGGACCGGGTCACGACGAAGATGATGGAAAAGAAAATCGCCGACAACGACACGGCTACCATCGAGGAACTCATCGAAACCAGCCTTGATATGGGCGTGGAGTTCCAGGCCTGCCAGATGACGATCGACCTGATGGACTACGACGAGGACGACTTCTACGACGGCGTCACCACCGGCGTCGGCGCGGCTACCGCCCTCCAAGACATGGCCGACGCCGACATCCAGCTACTCGTCTAAACTCCGATTAACAAACTCGAGGATCCGATTTTCCAGATCGTTGATGCCATCGCGGAGGCGGAGGGCGTCGAGCCGATCACACTCGATCCGCCGCTAGCCGAGGTCGTCGATCCGGATGCAGTAGAAGCGTTGGTCGAGGATTCAACGTCGTCTGACCTCGAAGTTCGATTCGCGTATCGTGGTCACGACATAGTCGTCGACGATAGCAGTCGCGTACAGGTCGACTGAAGCAGACAGAATTTCTCTTCGATAGCGGTATCCCACCGACGGCCACTGCAGCAGCGGCGTACAATTTCAACGAGTAGACTCTGAGAGACTATCGTAGCGGGGGGCAGCGGAGAACTGTAGTCGCGTTAGGTCCACTCCGATTCGAGGGCGTCCAGCAGCCGCTCGACCTCATCGTGAGTGTTGACCGCGTGGACTGATGCGCGGACGGCGTCCGGGGTCGGCAAGGCGCGAACGACGATCCCCTCCGACGCGAGTCGGTCGACCGTCGCTTCGGGGTCGTCGACGTCGATGGTCACGAGTCCCGACTCGGGGTCTGCAGGACTGAGAAGCCGGTCGTCGGGGACCCCATCAGCCAGCTTACCGGTCAGTTCCTGGCTCCGGTCGGCGATACGTTCGACGCCGACCTCGTCGATCGCCTCGATGGCTTCCACCAGAGCGACATGTGGGGCCGGGTTTGCCGACCCGACCTCGAATCGGCGGGCGCCGGCCGCGAACTCGTAGGGATCCGCAGTCGGGGTTTCGACGCTCCGGTAGCCAACTGTGGTGGGCTGGAGGGAGTCAGCGGCCTGGCCGTCGACGTAGAGGAAGCCACCGCCCCACAGGCCCAGCAGCCACTTGTGGCCGGCCGCCGCGACGGCGTCCGCACCCCACCCGCCGACGTCCATCGGGAGCTGTCCCGGCACTTGCACGGCGTCGACGAGCGCGAACGCGCCTGCTTCGTGGGCGATGTCGACGAGGTCGGCGACGGGTAACCGGGTGCCGTGGGTCCACGTCACTGCACTGAAACACGCCAACTGCGCGTCGTCGACGGCCTCGGCGAAGGCGTCGAGATCGACGCGGCCGTCCTCGGTCTCGATGACGCGGACCTCGACGCCCTTCTGTTCCAAGCGTTGCCACGGGAGCGTCCCGGCCGGGTGCTCGAGGTCGGTTCGCACGACAGTGTCGCCGGGCTCCCAGTCGATCGCGTTCGCGACGGCGTTGATGCCCGCGGTCGTGCTCTCCGTGAGCGCGATCTCGTCGTCGTTCGCACCGACGAAGGTCGCGACGCGCTCCCGCACGCGGTCGTACGCGTCGAATGCCACCTCGTAGGGGTCGTTTCGCGTACTCGTCTCGTACTCGTGTGACTGCACGAATTTGTCTGCGGCCTCGACGACGTACCGTGGGCTCGGTCCGTGTGCGCCGAAATTCAGGTAGACGTCCTCGTGTAGGGCGGGCGTGTCGGCGCGAAGTTCTCTCGGGTTCATCTCGTTCTCGGTCAATTAGTCGCTGTACTGCGCGATCAGGTCGCGGAGTGTCTGTTCGGTCTGGCCGCCACGGAGCTGTTTCACCGGTTGCCCGTCGGCGAACAGGACGAACGTTGGCGTGCTCTGGGCACCGAACTCGATCGCGGTCTCGAGATTCGATTCGATGTCGGCCGTCAGGACCGTCGCATCGGTGTCTCCTGCGATCGTCTTGAGAACCGGCTTCATTCGTTTGCAGGTGCCACACCACTCCGTGTAGAATTCCACGAGCGTGACGTTACTATCTTCGACGACCGTTTCGATATCGTCATCACCCAGCGAGATCACGCCGTCCGTCTCCGCTGTCTGTGTTGCCATTACCAGACGTTACGCACTGGGTGGTTAATAGTCTTGGGATAACTTCACAATACAACATGGAACAGTCGATCCCTCGTCGACATCAAGCGGCGGATAAAACGAATCGGAGGTCGCCCGCTAAGGTGACTCCCCGGTGGTACGCTCACGACCGATCGCGCCGGCAAGCGCCAGCAGGTAGCCCAGCCCGTACTGGACATCCTGGTCACGTAATCCGCGAAGCAGGTCGACGGCCCCGACCTGTTTGGGTGGTTTCCGCTCCGCCTCACCGACACTCTCTAGCAGCATCTCGATGCCGTCACGGGTGTCATCGTCGGACGCCGTCTGTGCGACCTCGCCAAGCGCGGCGCCGGTCCCGGCCAGCGACGTGACCATCTCGTCGTCGAGCGCCGCGGTCGCCAGCGACCCGACTTCCGCGAGCTCGGCCAGCTCGTCGAGCTTCCCGCTCCGTTGGAGCGTGAGCACTGTGTCGAGTGCCTCCCGCAGTTCGTCGCCGTTCTCCCCGACCGTCTCGGCCAGCGCCACGGTCTCGTCGGTCGCCAGCCCGTCAGCGGACTCCGCCAGCGTCGACCCCGTGGCCGAGAGCTCCCGGACCATCTCGTCGTCGAGCGCGCTCTCGCCCAGCGAGAGCACGTCCAGTAGCTCGTTGACGGCATCGAGGTGCTCCACGAACTCGGCGACGGCCTCGGGATTCTGTTCGATCGCCGACTCAAGGTCGGTCGGCTCGGGATCCTGCTGTTCAGACATGATCAGAGCAGTCCTCGTGCAGTCAGCCAGTAGGACTCGTTGTACGCCAGCTTCGACCAGTGGAGTTTCTCCGACGGCGGCGCCGGCGACGGCGGGTTCTCGTAGTCGAACTCGACGAACGACGCTGCGTCCATCCCCGTCTCGATGAAACACAGCGTCTTCCCGTCGTAGGTCGCCGTCGCCGGGCGTTCGCGGATCTCGCTGGCGAGGCGCTGGCCGACCACGCCGGCCTGGTAGTGGGCCACGCTACCCGCGTTCGGGACGCCGGTGTCGGCGGTGTCGCCGAGCGCATAGACGTTCTCGGCGACCTCGGCTTCGAGCGTGCGCTTGTCGACCTCGACCCAGCCGTCGTCGCCGAGGCCAGCCTCTTCGATCAGGTCGATACCGGCGTGAGGCGGAATCGTCACGAGGAGGTCGTAGTCGAGGTCGGTTCCCTCCATCGACGTTATGGTCTCCGCCTTGGGGTCGACCGACTCGGCGTTGAAGAACGTCTCGACGTTGATGCCGCGGTCTTCCATAATCGGCTGAGCCCACTCGGCGATATGTGGGTTGCCGTGGACGCGCTGGATCGGGTACGTGTAGGTGATGTCGACGTCCTCGCGGAGGCCGCGCTCGCGGAACCAATCGTCGGCCATGAACACGAACTCAAGTGGCGCCGCCGGACACATGTGAGGGGCCCCGATGACGCTCAACACCAGTTTGCCCTCTGTGAACTCCAGTAATTCCTTGCGGAGGGCAGTCGCCCCCGACTCGCTGTAGTAGTCGTGACCGGCCTCCGCGAGGCCGGGAATTCGGTCGGGCTCCAGCGTCGATCCGGTCGCCAACACGAGGTAGTCGTAATCGACCGATGGGGAGCTACCACGGAACTGGAGCCGCTGGGACTCGGTGTCGATATCAGACATGCGGTCGATCTTCAGCTCAATGGCGTCATCGACGAGGTCGTCGAGCGAACGACGGCCGTCGTCCGGCTCACGCTGGCCGAACGGCACGTACAGCCAGACCGGCTTGTAGACGTGATCTGGGTCGTCGTTAACTAGCGTGACGCGGACGTCGCCGGCGTCGAGTTCCGGTTCGAGTCGATCGGCGAGGTCGTTCGCGAGGACCGTTCCACCGGTCCCGCCGCCGACGATGACAACGTGCTCGGTCATACTTTCTCCACGTAGAACGCATTGTAGTCATCGTGCTCATCGAGAGCTAACAGTTCGTTGCCAGCTTCCTCGACCCACTCCGGGACATCGGTAAGTGACTGGTTGTTGTCGCTCAGGAGTCGAATCACGTCCCCGGATTCTGCACTCCGAATCTTTCCGATGAGGTCCATCAATGGACCAGGACAGGCCGCGCCTCTGGCATCGACGGTCGCGTCAGGTTCGATGTCAGTCATAAATAGCTCACAGGTGGTGATTGGAGGTGACACGTATTAATATTGTGTAGAAGTTCCAAGATTCTGAAAATCTCTGGCGTGTTAGTCAGTAAGAGGCAGCGGGCGACTGATAAGAAAGTGGGAGAGCTTAACGCTCGAATATGAGTCCGTAGTGATACGGCGGCAGATCGACCTGCCGACCGAGTACGAACGGCGATGCCGAGCGCACGGTATCTTTGGTCTCTCCGGGTGCCATTCGAAGTTCAGTCGGGGGCCACGGGGTTGACCCTCCACAGTCGTCGTTTCGCGTGGCCGCTCGTGCCAATTGATGATCACCAGACTCCCGTGAGGTTCGATTGTGTCGAAGGCGTTCTGGACGAACTTCGCTTGTTCGTCGATACCGTGGAAGGTGTTTGCTACGACGAGTGTGTCTACACGTTCGGGGAGTACTTCGGGCAGGTTCCGAGCGTCATCATGAATTGGAACGACGTTCTCAATGTTCTGCTGTTCTGCGAGGCGATCGAGTTCAGTAAGTAGCACTTCGTCAAGATCCAGCGCGTACACCGGGTCAGGCTCGACGATGCGGGTAGCCGGCAGTACGAAATACCCGCTTCCACATCCCACTTCGGCGACCGATTTGCTCGTCCCGATGCCGAGTTTCCGGAGGGTCGCACCGGGCGTCGGCCAGAGCTTGCTCCACCAGTCCCAATCGGGTTGGCCGGTGTTCTGGAAACGCTCCATCGCTATCAGGGGCGGGACGTATCGATGCCCAACAGGCGGTACAGGGGACACACTCGAACGAGTCCAGTGCCGACGAGGATGAGGCCCACGATGGACAGTGCTGCACCGATCATCGCCCCGAGTCCAAGGAGACCGCTGAGTGTCGCCAAGCCGATGAGGCCGACCACTAACCCGACAACGATCCGAATCTTCCTGTCCGTCGAACTAATATTGTTCTTTATACCCATAAGTACACAATATAGATACCTAAGTCTTTCTCGACGAACAGCTGCCACCTGAGACGTTTGCAGGCATATCCGTCTGTCACCGGGCGCTACGGATCGACTTGGGATGACCACTCGGTAGGAAGCTGTGTGTAGACGACTGTGTTGTCGGCGAGCACGTCGACCGGGACATACTCGTCGGGCGCGTGGACGGTGTCGGTTCCGAGCGCGAATTCGACGGTTGGGATGCCCGCATTCCGGAGTTTCTTGGCGTCCCCGCCGCCCGTAGCACTCCGGCGGTAGACGCGCGTCTCTGTGATAGCTGCTGCCGTCGACGCTACAGCTTCGACAAGTGGACTGTCGGGTGGCTCAGCGGTCCCGACGCTCCAGGACACGTCTGCAATCGTGATCCCCTCACAGTCGGCAACGCAATCCCGAATCCCCGCGAGCACATCGGGCGTGTGGACACCAGCTGCCAGCCGTACGTCGATCTCGGCACGGGCGGACTGCGGGACGCTATTGATAGCGTCACCCCCTTCGAGGATGCCGAGATTGATCGAGGGGTACCAGAACAGCTCACGAGCGACATCCTCGCCCATCGACGGGGCGTAATACTCGACCGATTCCTCGATGATCGGAGCTACGTCAGCGGCGATTTCGAGTCGCTTAGCACCGAACCGTTCACGCATCGTCTCGACCGCGTCGTAGAGTCGGTCGATCGCATTCACGCCGAGTGGTGGCCGTGAGCCGTGGGCCCCCTCACCGCTCGCTTCGAGCGTCAACCAAATGCTCCCCCGATCGGCAATTGTCACCGAGTGGCGGTCCACCTCGCAAGTCGGTTCGCCGATCACGCACGCGTTTGCGTCAAGTTGGCCGTCCTCCAGCAGCGCCGGCAGCCCGGCGTCACCGCCCACTTCCTCGTCGCTGACGAAGGCGAACAGGAGATCAACGGGGGGATCGGCATCGGTGGCTGCATACGCCTGAATCGCGAACAGCATGGACGCTACGGCCCCCTTCATGTCGGTCGCGCCACGGCCGTAGACGCGGTCGTCGACGTGTTCCCCGAGTGGGTCGTGTGTCCATGCGTCGGCATCGAACGGCACCGTGTCGAGATGCCCGTTGTACAGTAGCGTTTGGTCGGCCTGGCCGGGAACCCGAACGATGAGATTCGGCTTCGCCGGATCTGCCACCACACGCTCGACATCCACTGGCAGCGGCTCGAGGAACCGCTCGATCTCAGCGACGATCTTGCGGGTGTCTCCGGGCGGATTTGCCGTGTCGATTGCGAGCAGGTCGAGGGCAAGCGTAATCAAATCCTCGCGGTGTGCCCGGACGTACTCGGACGGACTCACGTCGCTCATATCTCAAAGTTGGTGCGGTGGCGTCAAATCTATTTCGCGGATTCCACAATATTGATGGATTCTCTTCGGTGGCTCGAAGCGGTTTCACTCGAAAGCGATTCGGTGGCTAAGCCAGTCACAGAAGCCCGCAGGATCGGTGCCATCCATAGGTCGGAACAACGAACGTCCAAGGTACTGCGATCAATAGGTGGCTGACTAACGTCAGCACACCCGCGAGTGAGTCGTCCAAGTGGCGTTCATCCGCGTCAGCAATCCAATCAAAAACAAAGGTCTCACGCGTGCGCTTCGATTACTGAGCGAAGCTGTGCTTCGTCCTGCATGCCGACGAGTCGTTCCGCTGGCCGGCCGTCAGCGAACAGGACGAGCGTCGGAACACCCTGGACACCGTACTCGGCGGCGAGATACTGGTTTGTGTCGATATCGATTTTCGCCACGGTTGCACTAGTCTCGGCCGCGATCGTTTCAACGACTGGTTCGAGCATCTGGCACGGCCCACACCAATCGGCATAAAAATCGGCTAGACGAGGTCGTACTCAGCGACAGTGTCGGATAGCTCGGCGTCACCGTTGATATGAATGGGTTCAGACGGACTCTTTGAGACGGTCTCCTCAGCACCGCCCGTTTCAGCTCGATTTCGAAGCTCCGTCAATTTCTGTCGTCGGATTTCCTCGATATCGTCAGCCATCAGGGATCTGTTCGAATCGTATCGACTTATTTATTTTGTACATATATCACAATACTGCCATAGTGAAGTCCTGATTTAACGGGGTTCAGGAACAGGACTGCAGTGGCTGGTTCTCTCGGTCGTCCGAGTCCCAGCTATACCGATCTTCGAACTCCTAGATGAGTTGTCCAATGTCCGCGTACCAGTCGTTGAGCAATCGCTGCATATCGTGAGCAACTTCCTCGGTTGTTTGCGGACAATACACGTAATAGTAGCCGCCATTGTCGTAGTTTATTTGCTCCAGTACGACAACGCCAGCCTCGTAGAGCCGGGAAATCGAGCGATACGCTGTCGATCTCTCACAATCCAGTCGGTCTGCTACGTCGTCGACGGTGAGTCCCCCTTCTGCCTGTTGTAGCAGCTGAAAGACCATCTGATCCCGCTCGTTGAGTCCATGAACGCATCCCAAGAGGTCAAGACACCCCAAGTCGCGCTCAAGATCCTCACGCACTGAGGCGACCGTCATATCAGAATATAGGGTGACGGAGAAGATTAAATCTATTCTCGAATACCACAATACTACTTTTGCTGAGAATGTGGTAAGGCGGTTCAATTTCCTGTTGCAGAGCTTTTCCAGGAGTATATCCAAAGAGACTTTGTCCTATAGCCCCAAGATAATACACGAATGCCGCTCCCAATTGACCCGAGCCAGATCGACCCGGAAGACATCGGCGAAGAACAGGCGACCCTCGAGATGAGCCATCAAGACGCCATCGAACACGTCCGCGACGTGTTCACCGACGCCGGCTTCGGCGTCCCCGTGGAGTTCTCACCCTCAGAGATGCTCAACGAGAAGGTCGACGCTGGCCGCGACCCCTACTACGTGCTCGGTGCGTGTAACCCGGAAGTTGCTGACCGTGCGCTCGATGCAACGGACAATAAACTCGGTGCTCTCATGGCCTGCAACGTCGTCATCTGGGAAGAAGAACCCGACAAACAGGTCGTCTACCACGTCTCCATCATGCGCATCGCCCGCCTCGTCGGGATGGCGCCCGATAATGAAGAGATGGCAGATATCGTCGCTGACACTGGCGAACTCGTCGACGAGGCGTTCGCGAACCTCTAATATGGGGTATCATACGTTCGATGCCGATCGCGCCGACAAACTCGAAGAGGCACAGCAACGCTACCGCTTTCTCTCAGCGGAAGAGTTGCTCTGGGCACTATCACCGGATGGTGACGAGACAGTAGCTGATTTCGGTAGCGGGACCGGGTTTTACACCGACGATGTCGCGCCGGCTGTCGATCAGGTGTACGCCGTCGACATTCAGGACGCGATGCACGATTACTACCGAGAGAAAGGGGTCCCCGAGAACGTGGAACTCGTGACGAGCGGCGTCGATAATCTCCCGTTCGATACGAGCAGCCTCGACTCAACATTCTCGACGATGACGTACCACGAGTTCGCAGGTGAGGAAGCGCTGGATGAGATCACTCGCGTGCTAACGGACGCTGGTCGATTGGTTATCGTCGATTGGGCGGCAACGGGGAGTGGAGACCACGGGCCTCCGCTTGATGAACGATTCAGTGGTGCGGAAACGGCGAACGATCTCCGCGAAGCTGGATTTCACATCGAGCATACTGCCGTCCGTCCGGAGACGTTCCTCCTTATCGGCGAGCACAGATAGGGGACTACGCCCGTTTTCGAAGGAGTCCTCGCACGAATGGACGGATTGGTGTGACACCGAGATGCAGACGTTCAACCTCGACGATATCGAATGTCGAATCAACTGCGAATCGCGACGCGGTTTGCCGCGTCAGGTGACAGCCCCCAGCTAGCCGTTTCCAAAGTGGTGCAAGCACCCCCTGCACACGCCCACGCCAGCCATCATCGGCGACATGTTCGAAGAATCGGAACTCACCGCCTGGCTTGAGTACCCGTGACACCTCACTCAACGCTGTCTCGACGCCTGGGATCGTACAGAATACCATCGATGCAATAACGACGTCAAACGTGTCATCGCGATATGGAAGCGACTCGGCTGGTGAGTCGTCGATGGTGACATCCAAGGAGTGGGTTCGTGATTGCTCCTCGGCCTGTCGCCGCATATGTGGGTCAGGTTCGATAGCGTGAAACGTCGTCACGTCGCTCTCGACAGCCGCAAAGTATGGAAACATCGCGCCGGTACCAGCGCCGAGGTCAAGGACAGCACCCTCGAGATCGGCAACGAGATACTCACGGTGAGGGCGCAACAGAGTTCGTTCTATAAGAGCCGTCGCAGGATCGTAGACCATTGCAAAAAACGGATGCGACGGTTTCTGGTTACTCGCGTCGGTAGTCATGCTCTAATGAACGAGGCACAAACAGAAAACATCCGCCTCTGGAAGACTCGGTAATTACTCTCAGTTGTGTCGGTATAACGGTTAAATCCGGCATTTCAGTGATTAAAGGCCATCGCAAGTATCTCAAAGAATCGGGTGGCCGTCGCACACCTGGTCGGATCAACTCTTAACCAACATATTGACTCATTCACCCCATCTGTTGGTTAACGGGGCAGTCGCTTTCGCTATCCTCCGTCACGGGAGGTCGTCTGTCACGTCGACGAGCTCCTCCTCGGTCTGCCAGCGATACAGCCGCCCCTCCCGCTCGAACAGCTCGAAGACGCCGTCCTGCATCCAGCCGAAGGGGTGCTCCTCGTCCTCGTACACCCGCTTGAGGACGTGACTCTTCGCGAAGAACTCCGTCGTGCCGACGAGGAGGCCCTGCTCGACGAGGAAGTCACTCGGTTCCTTCTCGGCGACACCAACGAGGTAGGTGACGATGTCGGCAATCAGGCAGAACTTCTGGATGCTGTTGTCCCACTCCCCACGGATGTCGACCATCCGGAAGGCATAGGCATTCTGCCGGCGGTTGAGCCGGTCGACCACGAGGTTCAGCCGCCGAATCGGCTCCCGGTCGTAGTTGCCCAGCATGAAGTACGAGCGCTCATTTTCGTAGACGGGGGTCAGTTCGCTCAGGGCGTGGAGGATCTCCTCGTTGTCCGCCAACGAGATCTCTTCGTCGTCGAGTTGATCCTTCGCACTGGTGAGGACTTCCTCGGGGACGGGCGGCTCCTTCGGACATATATGAGCCCTCTCAGCGTCGTGTGATATGGTTTACGGAGTAAATCACCAGCTTAGTCAGGTGTGGTTTACTCCAGAGTGATTTACTCAAGGGTAAACTACTTGCCGCCAGGCCGTGTATTATGTCGTATGAGCACCGATCTGGGAACTGCTGAGGGGATGGAATCCCGCGAACTCGTCCACTTCGTCACCCAACAGACGCGGTTCGCGCTGATCAACAACATCCTCCAGCATCCCGACCAGCTGCCCTCGATGTACGAGCTCGAGGAGCTCAACCCCAGCGTGAGTGATGCCACCGTCTACAAGCATATCCAGAAACTCATCGACGCCGGCATCGTCACGGAGGTTGCCCTAGACGACGACCAGCGCCGGCAGGGCTACCCCTGGAAGTTCTACGGACTCACGGAGGAAGGTCGGGAGTTCCTGAAGGAGCACAACCTGCTCGCCGCTGAAGAGACGCTCCAGCAAATCTACGACACCATTTCCGACAAGCCCGAGAAGATGGTCAAGTACGAGAACGCCCCCCGTCCGGACGGCGTCTAACGGCACGTCTATTTCTGAATAGTTTGCTATTCGCACTCTTTAGCCCGTGACGAGATGATATCTGATTAACCAACAAATCTATGCCGATACGCGCTCTGTTGGTTAATACGAGGCGACCGCTGATGTCCTACGAGCCACCGACGCCGCCGGCGGAACTCCCGACAGATCTCGTCAACACACTCAACGGCTACTCGCCGGACCACCTCCAGCACGTCGCACGCTACGCCGAGGAGCTGGCAGAGCACAAAGCTCGCGAAGCGCG
This sequence comes from Halorubrum sp. CBA1125, assembly GCF_009742825.1. Taxonomy (GTDB): domain Archaea; phylum Halobacteriota; class Halobacteria; order Halobacteriales; family Haloferacaceae; genus Halorubrum. The sequence continues at coordinate 905 of NZ_WPCE01000084.1, read as the reverse complement.
TCTCGAGGAGGAGTCAGAGGACGACGAGATCGACGAGCGGCCGGACGACCTTCCGGACGACGTCCCGTCGAAGGCCACGATCACGATCAAGGAGATCAACGACAACCGCTACTACTACTGGCAGTGGAGAGAGGGGGACAAAGTCACGTCCAAATATAAAGGTCCAGTCAATCCGGACGAATGAGTGGCCAATACGTCCGATTATAGAGTTCCCATACCCCGTGTGCTATTTGATTTTGGTGCACTTAGAAAAGTGATGACTACACACCCCTTGTCCAGAGTGAAAACAGTGGGACGAGAAAGAATTTGAGATTAGATTAAGCCGTTAATAGTCGATAGAACCGTTTTTACGCACGAACAGTCGAACAGGGTTCCACAGTTGAAGCATGGTTTTCTATTTGAGACAGACCACACCCCTGATCACGAGTGTATCCGCTGATAGATTCTCACCACACACCCCGTGTGCAAAGTGTAAATGTGTCGTATTCCGACGGTAGAGTCCTACTAAGCTGGTTTTGTATATTGGAGGAGACCTACAGCCCGTGGGAAGACACAGACGTACCGGACTCCGTGTAAGAGATGAATTGAGTAACAAGTCGAGCGGGAACACCCCGTGTGCGAAATGGAATTCGAACGGTGAAAATCAAGAGGGACGGAGACTGAACCTATTTTCGATGACAGGGAGGGGAACAGCTAGTATTGATCACAGATACGTAGATATACTTGAGGTCCGCCGATTCCGCCGTGTTAAGTTAAAGAACGAGGCGGGACGGAGGATTCAGTGCCTATGCCGAAAACCGCCCGCCTCACCGAGTCTACCGAAGTGGATCGACTGGATTTGTGGAGCGAGAGCGGACACCCCGCGAGATCATTGAAAAGGGTATTCGCCACCATCTTCGCTGGAT